>DAVZIV010000001.1:0-22402 GCA_052273125.1 Candidatus Merdousia sp.
CAGTTTAAAACAAAAATCGGCGTAAATTTTTTGAAGCATTCGCTTGGGAGAAATCCTTAAAAAGAGCGAAGAACCGAAAGATTTACGCGATATTTGTCGAAAAATTTTCAAAAAAATAAAAAATTTGTTGACAGGCTTCGCCAATCAGACACTATCGAAGCCTTTACAAATATTTTTATACACAAAAACCACTAAAGCAGGTTCCCAAGGAGGGGTCGCATTATTTAAGGGCTCGGGGTGTTGAAACACTCTGTATGTCTTTAGAGTTGCGGTTTTTCCGCCTGCCGCTTAGAAAAAATGAGTCAAATACTAATAGGAAAAAAGCTGGGAATGACCCAGATTTTTGACGGAGACAACAGTCTTGTGGCTGTTACTGTCGTTGAGGCAGGTCCGTGCCCCGTCACGCAGGTAAAAACAGCTCAGAGCGACGGTTATGAAGCCGTTCAGATTGGCTTTAATGCGCAGAAAGAACAGCGCATGACGCAGCCGGCGCTCGGGCATCTAAAAAAAGCGGGCGTATCTCCCGTAACTGAATTGGTCGAATTCCGCGTCGACAATGCCGCCGATTTCAAGGCTGGCGACGTTATGACGGTTGCCAAGTTTGCCGAAGGCCAGATGGTCGATATCATCGGCACGACAAAGGGTCGCGGTTTTCAAGGCGTTATGAAGCGCTACAACTTCGACGGACAGCCCGAAACGCACGGTCACATGATGCACCGCCGTCCCGGTTCTGTCGGCTGCCGCCAGACCCCCGGCCACGTTTACAAGGGCAGAAAGATGCCCGGCCACATGGGACAGGTTCGCTGCACGACGCAGAATCACGCTATCGTGAAGATTCTCGAAGACAAAAACATTCTCCTTATCAAGGGAAGTCTTCCGGGAGCCAAGGGCGACATCGTTATCGTCCGCACCGCCAAGAAAGCAAAACAGGCTAAATAAGGAGAGTCCACGATATGAAACTTAAAGTTTATACAAAAGACGGTTCGAGCTTTGCCGAACAGGACTTTGAAAACATTCCCCAGTTCGAGGCTGACAAGGGTTTGTTCGCCCTCAAGGAAACGCTGGTAGCCTATCAGGCGAATGCGCGTCAGGGCAATGCCTCCACTCTCGACTACGGCCACGTAAGCGGCACGTGCCGCAAACCCTTCAAGCAAAAGGGCGGCGGTCGTTCGCGTCATGGTACAATGAAGAGCCCGATTTTCCGCGGCGGCGCAGTGGTTTTCGGACCTTCTCCCAGAGACTGGTCGAAGAAAATCAACCGCAAGGTGAGACTTTTGGCTTTCGCCAGAGCTTTGTTCGACAAGTGCAGCGAAGGCGGCTTGAACGTAATCGAAGCTTTTGAAGCTCCCGAAAGAAAGACAAAGGCGGTTGTAAAGGTTCTCTCCAACATCAAGCCCGACGGCAAAGTATTGTTGGTTGACGACATCTTCGGCGACGATTTCATTTTGGCAAGCCGCAACATCGCCAGAGTCAATTTTTGCGAAAGCGCGGTTCTGAGCGCTCTGGAACTCGTACAGTTCGACAACATAATAGTTTCCCGCAAGGGTCTCGACACTATGTTGGCAAGAATCAACAAGGACTAAGAAAGGTAAGTCATGATTAAGCCTGAAAACATAATTAAAGGGGTTCGCGTGACTGAAAAGGCCGCCAACGCGCAGGTATCCAACAAATACACGTTCGTTGTAGCCGACGACGCAAATGCGATTGCTATTTCGCAGGCCGTCGAAAAGCTTTTCAAAGTTACGGTTGAAAAAGTAAACGTAATAAACGCAAAGGGCAAAGTGAAGCTTTCGCGCATGCGCAAAGCCAACCCCGGCGTAAAAGGAAAAATGAAGAAGGCAATCGTTACGCTCAAAGCTGGCGACGCCATCGAGTTAGCATAGTCGAGGAGAAAGAAAATGGCTATTATAAAAAGAAGACCTTTGACTCCCGCTCAGAGATTTATGGAACTGAGCCGTCCGGAAGTTGACAACAAGCGTCCGGAACGTTCTTTGACGCAAAGCAAGCACTGCGCAAAAGGTCGCAACTGCTACGGCAGAATCACATCGCGCAGACGCGGCGGCGGTCATAAGAGACTCTATCGTTTGGTCGACTTCAAGCGCGACATCGTAAACGTTCCCGCAAAGGTCGTCGCTATTGAATACGACCCCTACCGTACTGCCTACTTGGCTTTGTTGCAGTACGAAAACGGACAGAAGCGCTACATCATCGCTTTGGACGGTCTCAAGAAGGGCGATACTGTTATCACTCTCGACAAGCGTCCCGACGAGTTCAACACGGGCATGTGCCTGCCGCTTAAATTCATTCCTGCGGCAACGAGAATCAGCTCCATTGAAATGCAGCCCGGCAAGGGCGCGCAGATTGCCAGAGGCGCAGGCGCGGGCGCACAGCTCGTATCGGTCGAAGGCGACGTTGCAACCGTTAAAATGCCCAGCGGCGAAATCCGTTTGGTAAATGCGGAATGCCGCGCGGTAATCGGCGTTGTCGGCAATCTTGAATATCGCAACCAGAGTCTCGGCAAGGCAGGCAGACGTCGCTGGATGGGCTGGCGCCCGAGAGTCCGCGGTGTTGTCATGAACCCTGTCGACCACCCGATGGGCGGTGGCGAAGGTCGCACTTCAGGCGGCGGCCACCCGGTATCTCCGTGGGGTCAGTTGGCAAAGGGCTATCCGACACGCATCAAGAGCAAGCCTTCAAATTCTATGATTGTGTTGCGTCGCAACGGCAAGAAGGTCTCGAAATAACAAACAGGAGAATAAATAGATATGGCACGTTCAATTAAAAAAGGCCCTTTTGTCGATCCGAGTCTGCAAGACAAGATTGACGAAGCCCAGAAAACGAACTCGCGCAAGCCCATTCAGACTTGGTCGAGACGTTCTATGATTACTCCCGATTTCATCGGTTTGAATTTCAACGTCCACAACGGCAAAAAGTTCCTGCCCGTCTATGTAACGGAAAACATGGTCGGTCATAAACTCGGCGAATTTGCGCCCACCCGTTTCTTCAAGGGACACCAACCGCACACCAAAAAGGCAACTATGTAGTATGGCACGGCTGGGCAAAGTTCTGTTTATCTCGGTGTTTTCGACGGTTTCAGTCTTTGCCTCGTCTCCCCGCTGGATAACCAAAGACAATTTGTACTCGACGAGCAATCGTCCCGTAGTTTTGGAAGTCCGGCCGGCGAAAACCGCCGATTTGGTAATAATAAACACAGGCCTTGAAGGCAATTTGCGCGAGGGCGCGATTTGTCTGGCGAAAAATCCCGACAAGACGGCGGCGAAAATGATAATAGTCGCCTCGAGAAGGGGAAGAAGCGTAGGGCTTGTAATATCGGAAACGGAAGTACGTGCGGGAGCAGCCGTAAGTATTACAGCAAACTAAATACAGAAAGATAACAATGGAAGTTAAAGCTTTAACAAAGTTTGCGCGCATGTCGGACAAGAAGGTGCGCGAAATAGCACGCGAGATTCAGGGACGCAACGCCGCAGAGGCTTTGGAAGTCCTGAAGCTCGTCCCCCGCAAGAGCGCCAGATTGGTGGCTAAAACGCTCGCCAGCGCCATTGCAAACGCAGAAAACAACAACGGTCTTTCGGCCGCAAATTTAACAGTAAAAAGCGCGATAGTCAATCAAGGTGTGGCTTTCAGACGTTTCAGACCCGCTGCCAGAGGCAGTGCGCATCCGTTTCGTAAGAGAACAAGCCATATATTGGTAGTCCTTAGCGACCAAAAATAATAAACAGAGGCAGGTAATATGGGTCAAAAAGTAAATCCTAAAGGTTTCCGTCTCGCAGTTCGCCGCGACTGGGAGTCGCGTTGGTTCGCGAATAAAGGGGACTATGCATCATCGGTAAACGAAGACTATCGCATACGCGAATTTCTTCGCGGCAAGCTCAAGAACGCGTCGGTTCCGCGCGTGTTCATCGAAAGAGCGGGCTCGCGTATCCGCGTCAAGATTTTCACGGCTCGTCCGGGGTTGGTAATCGGACAGAAAGGTGCCTTGCTCGACCAGCTCAAGGCGGACTTGGTGAAATTCCTCGGCAAGGACGTTCTCGTAGACATTCAAGAAATCAAGAAGCCCGATTTGGACGCATTCTTGGTAGCCGAAAGCATTGCGTTGCAGCTCGAACGCAGAATCTCGTTCCGCAGAGCCGTTAAGAAGGCCATCTCCACATGCATGGCAAGCGGTGCCGACGGCGTTAAGGTTCAGGTTTCGGGTCGCTTGGGCGGTGCGGAAATTGCGCGTTGCGAATGGCAGAGAAAGGGCAGAATACCCCTTCACACCTTGCGCGAAAACATCGATTACGGCTTTACCGAAGCGCATACGGTATACGGCAAAATCGGCGTAAAATGCTGGTTGTGCCTGAAGTCGGAAGACAACATGTAATTTAGGGAGAGAAAAATATGGCAAATATTCTTCCAGCAAAAACAAAATACCGCAAAATGCACAAGGGCCGCAACCGCGGCATGGCAAAAGGCGGAGATTCCATCGCTTTCGGCGACTACGCAATTCAGGCCATCGAACGCGGCAAATGCTCTTCATCGCAGCTTGAAGCCGCACGTGTTGCCATCAACAGACACTTCAAGCGCCGCGGTAAACTGTGGATGCGCGTTTTTCCGCAGAAGTCGGTAACAAAGAAGCCCGCCGAAACCCGTCAAGGTAAAGGTAAGGGTTCTGTTGAATACTGGGCTTGCATCATTAAACCCGGCACAATACTCTTCGAAGTATCGGGCGTTCCCGCAAGCATGGCTCGCGAGGCCATGAGACTTGCAGACGGCAAGCTTCCGTTCAAATGCAAATTCGTAGTGCGCGAAGGCGTCGAAATTCTATAAGGAGAATCCAAGAATGAAATCCAAGGAAATCAGAGAGCTTTCAGCCGAAGAATTGGACAAGAAACTGCGCGAAATGCGCGACGAACTTTTGGGCTTGAACGTACGCAAGGGTACGTCTCAGGTCGAAAACACCGGTCGTATAAGACAGTTGCGTCGCGACATTGCTCGCTTTGAAACCATTAAAGCTCAGAAGTAAGGCAAAACAATGTCGGAAGATACAAGAAAGACACGCAGAAGTCTCGTAGGCGTCGTAACGTCGAAGTCGGGAGACAAGAGCATAAAACTTACATATTTCTACAAAGTACCGCATCCGTTGTACGGCAAGGAAATCCGTCGCAAGACCGTTATCCACGTCCACGACGAAAAGAACGAGTGCGCCTTGGGCGACAAGGTTGAAGTAACCGAAACGCGCCCGATAAGCAAGCTCAAGAGATTCCGCGTAGTACGCATAATCGAAAAAGCGCCCGTGGAAGCGGCTCAATAAAGAGGAGACTTAAGCAATGATACAAATGCAGACAAGGCTCGTTGTTGCCGACAACACGGGCGCAAAGGAAGTTTCAATGATTCGCCGTCTGGGGCAGCACAGCCGCACGGCGCACATCGGCGACGTTATCGTAGTTGCGGTAAAGTCTTCGACCCCCGATGCCGCAGTCAAGAAGGGCTCGGTTGCCAAGGCGGTAATCGTCAGAACGAAAGCCCCCATTCGCAGAGCCGACGGTTCGTATTTGCGTTTCGACACAAATGCGTGCGTCATTCTCGACGGCACGGGCAACCCCAAAGGCACGCGTATTTTCGGGCCCGTAGCCCGCGAATTGCGCGCCAAGAACTACATGAAAATAGTATCGCTTGCTCCGGAGGTATTGTAATATGAAGCGTTCAGTAAAAAAAGGCGACGAAGTAGTAGTAATATCCGGTTCTGCCAAGGGCAAACGCGGCAAGATTTTGCAGGTGTTCCCGAAGGTCGAACGCGTTTTGGTTGAAGGCGTAAACATGCGCAAGCACCACGAACGCAAGAGCGAAAAGAACCCCGACGGCGCAATCGTAGAACGCGAAGCACCCGTCCACATTTCAAACGTAATGCCGGCTGGGCGTTTCGATGCCAAGAAAAAATAGCATCGACGTAATCAGAGGCTAAAGAAAAAAATACAATGAGCACACCCGTATTAAAGAAAATATACATGGAGAAGGTTGTTCCCGAATTGAAAAAGAATTTGGGAATAGAGAATCCGCATGTTGTGCCGACTCTTGAAAAAATCGTAATCAGCTCGGGTATCCGCAGCGAAAGCGACAAGGGTTGGGCGAAGGAAGTTGCCAAGGAAATCGCCAAGATTTCCGGCCAGCAGCCCGTCATCACGAAAGCGCGCAAGAGCATTGCAAACTTCAAGCTTCGCGAAGGGCAGGAAAACGGCGTAAAGGTAACACTGCGCGGCGCTATTATGTGGGAATTTCTCTACAAGTTCATAGCGGTAGTATTGCCCTCCATCAGAGACTTCAGAGGCGTAGGCACCAGACTTGACGGCGCCGGCAACTATAACTTCGGCATTGCCGACCATACCATTTTTCCGGAAGTCACCGTTGACCCCGGCAGAAAGAACATCGGTATGGACATCACAATAGTAACCACGGCCACCGACGACAAGTCGGGCAGGGAATTGCTCAAGCTTTTGGGTATGCCTTTCAGAAAGCCTAACGCGTAGACGGGAAAGATATAAGATATGGCAAAAAAATCATCCATAGAACGTAATTTGAAGCGTCAGCGTTTGGTTGCGAAGTTCGCAGCCAAGAAGGCCGAGCTGAAAAAAATCCTCAACGACCCCAACACAAGCGACGAAGAATTCTTTGAAGCGCAGCGCAAGCTTTGCAAAATTCCGCGCAATGCGTCGAAGATTCGCATTCGCAATCGTTGCTCCATCACGGGGCGTCCCAGAGCGTATATTCGCAAGTTCGGCGTATCGCGTATTACCTTCAGAGAATTGGCTCTCGACGGTAAATTGCCGGGCGTTACAAAATCATCGTGGTAATGCGAAAGGAACAATAATATGGCAACTCACGACAGCATTGGCGACTTTTTGACAATCGTTCGCAACGCGAGCAGAGCGGGGAAGGAATCCTGCACGGCTCAGTGGTCGAAAATCCGCGAGGGCATTGTGTCCATTCTCAAGGACGAAGGCTACATTGCGGGTTATGAAATCACCGGCGACGTTAAGAAAGTTATCACTATAACAATGAAGTATGTAGACGGCGTTCCCGCAATCACGGGAATCTCGAGAGAATCGACTCCCGGCTGCCGCCAGTACTACGAATACCGCAGCATTCCCCGCGTTCTCAACGGCATGGGCGTCTCCATCTTGACGACCTCCAAGGGCGTCCTGAAGGATTCCGACTGCCGCACCAAGAAAGCCGGCGGAGAAATTCTGTGCAAAGTTTGGTAAGGAAGGCTAAATATGAGTAGAATAGGTAAACTTCCCGTAAAAATTCCCGCCGGAGTAAAAGCTTCGGTGGTAAACAACGCAGTTTCGGTCGAAGGTCCCAAGGGCAAGCTTTCTAAGAGCTTCGATACAAACACCATCGATATCGTTCTCGAAGGCGACGAAATCAGGGTTTCGCCCAAGTCGGCTTCGCGCGCTTCCAACGCAATGCACGGCACGGCGCGCAGCATTATAGCAGGCATGGTCGAAGGCGTGGTAAACGGTTTCCAGAAGGTTCTCGAAATCAAGGGCGTAGGTTTTAAAGCCGAACTCAAGGGCAATGTTTTGAACCTTGCCTTGGGGTATGCGCACCCCTGCATTTACGAACTTCCCGAAGGCATAACTGTGACAATCGGTGAAACTCCCGACAGAAACCCGTTGGTGACGGTTTCGGGCGCGAACAAGCACATGGTTGGTCAGGTAGCCTCCGACATCAAGCACTTCTACCCTGTAGAACCCTACAAGGGCAAGGGTGTCAGAATTCACGGAGAATTCGTGCGCCGCAAGGAGGGCAAGAAGACTGCTTAATAGCGGTGTTGAAAGGAAAGAATATGAAATTTCTCAAGAAAAAAGTATTGGAACAAAAACGCCACTGGAGAGTTCGTTCAAAGGTTTGCGGCAGTGCGGAACGCCCGCGCTTGTCGCTGTGCCTCTCGAACAAGCACATCTATGCGCAGGCAATAGACGACAAAATCGGCAAGACGCTTGTTTCGCTCTGCTCGACTTCCAAAGAGTTGGCCGGCGAAAAGCTTCTTCCCAATGTCGCCGGTACGCAGGCTTTGGGCGCCAAGTTTGGCGAAAAGCTCAAGGCTGCTGGTATTACGGCGGTCGTTTTCGACAGAGGATCGCGCCGCTATCACGGTTGTGTAAAGAGCTTCGCCGATGCGGTTCGCGCGGCTGGCATAAACTTCTAATGGAAATTTAAAATGGGTAGAGAATTTAAGAACAAACAGGCCGCGATGGAAAAAGACGCGGGTCCCGAACTCATTGAAAAAGTAGTGCACATCAACCGTTGCGCCAAGGTTGTAAAGGGCGGTCGCCGCTTTACGTTCTCGGCTCTTGTGGTTGTCGGCGACGGCAACGGCAAGATCGGTTTGGGGTACGGCAAAGCCAAGGAAGTTCCGGATGCAATCAAGAAGGCCTCCGACAGGGCCCGCAAGGTGATGAAGAGCGTCAGCCTCAAAGACGGAACAATTCCGCATGAAGTTACCGGCGAATTCGACGGCGGCATAGTGTTGTTGCGTCCCGCCAGTGATGGTACGGGCGTTATCGCAGGCGGCGGTGTAAGAGACGTTTTGGAAGCTGTAGGCATCAAGAACGTATTGAGCAAATCGCTGGGTTCAAACAACGATATGGCAATGGTCAACGCCACGCTGGACGCATTGTATCAGCTGCGCACGGCCGAAGCCATCAACGTATTGAGAAGCAAATAGGAGATTTACAATGAAATTGCACACACTTTCTAATCCCGCAGGAGCGAAACATTCGTCGAAGCGTTTGGGTTGCGGCGTAGGCAGCGGGCACGGAAAAACTTCCGGCCGCGGCCACAAAGGTGCCAAGGCTCGCAGCGGCGGACACGTACGTCCCGGTTTTGAAGGCGGTCAGATGCCTTTGTACCGCAAACTTCCCCACCGCGGTTTCAATAACTTCAAGTTCAGAGTCGAGTACGCCGAAGTAAACGTCGGTTCGCTCGAAGACCTCGGACTGGAGGAAATCACAAGAGAAGACATGGTTGTCGCCGGTTTGGTGAGAGCCAAAGACGCGCTCGTGAAGGTTTTGGGTTTCGGCGATTTGACAAAGAAGATTGTCGTTCACGCCGACAAATTCTCGGCAAGCGCCGTCAAGAAGATTGAAGCTGCCGGCGGCAAAGCCGTTGTCAACAGCGCGGAATAACACAATAAGGAAACAGGAATATGCTTAGTGCTTTTACAAATTGCTTTAAAATACCGGAACTCCGTCAGAGAATTCTGCTGACGTTAAGTCTGATTTTTATAGCAAGAGTTGGCGCGGGCATTCCTCTGCCGGGTCTCGACCCGACTCCATTGCAGAACTACTATGCGTCGGCGGCGTCCGACGCAAGTGGTCTTGCCGGCCTTTATAATATGTTCACCGGTGGCGCTATGATGAACGGAGCTATATTTGCTCTGGGCATTATGCCGTACATCAATGCTTCGATTATTTTGCAGCTGATGGGAGCGGTGATGCCAAGCCTTGCGCGTTTGATGCAGGAGGGCGATTCGGGAAGACAGAAAATTGCCCAGTACACCCGTTACCTGACCATCGTTATTGCCGTAATTCAGGGAATAATGATAACATATGCGCTCGCCTACACTCCCGAAACTATATTTGCGGGGTTCGACAAGGCGCAGTTCGGTTCAATCATAGTTGCAGGCAATAAGGCAATCTTCTTCATTGTCAGCGTGATATTGATGACGACAGGCTGCATGGTATTGACTTGGCTGGGCGAACAAATCACCCAGCGCGGCATTGGAAACGGCGTTTCCATAATCATTACTGTAGGCATTATCGACACCCTCCCCGGTGCGGTTTCGCAGGCGTGGAATATGGTGTTTGCCAGAGCAGTCGGTGCCGAAAGCGCGTCTATGGGCGTGCCCCAAGCGGTTGTGATGCTCGTTTTGTTGTGCGTCGTCACGGCCTCGATTATTATGATTTTGCAGGCGGTTCGCAAAGTTCCGGTTCAGTACGCAAAGCGCGTTGTCGGCAGAAGAATTATGGGCGGACAAAGCTCGTACCTGCCGTTGAAGGTTAATTACGCGGGCGTCATGCCGATTATCTTTGCCAGTGCCTTGTTGCTTTTCCCGCAGCAGATTTTCGGTCAGTTCAACATTTCGACATACAGCCTCATCTACGGCGCGTTGGTTTTCGCCTTCAGCTATTTCTGGGTGTCGATTATGTTCAAACCCCTCCAGATTTCCGACGAATTGAAGCGCAACAGCGGTTATATCCCCGGTGTTCGCCCCGGCGAAAATACGGCAAAATTCCTCGACTATGTTATGACGCGTTTGACATTTGCAGGTGCATTGTTCTTGGTCGTCATAGCGGTGTTGCCGCAGATTTTGATGTCGTATTGGGGAATTCCCTCCAAAATAGCGCACTTCTTCGGCGGTACGGGCGCTTTGATTGCAGTCGGCGTGTCGTTGGACACAATGAGGCAGGTTGAGACATACTTGTTGCAGCGCCATTACGACGGATTCCTCAAAAAGGGAAGAATCCGCGGCCGCAGCGTTGGGCAGACAAAACAAATGCTCGACACTGCCGAAGTTAAAAACATTTGGGCGTTGCTGTCGCTTGTGATAATTTTCTTTGTCATAGGCTTGGCGGCATGGGCCATTCGTTCGTTCGCCTAATCCGAAAGGGTCGGGACGGAAGGAACACATTGTTCTTTACATTGCGATAGAGATTGATAGATTATGATACCGATAAAATCCGAGAGAGATTTAAGGATTATGCGTCGGGCCTGCGCTGTTGCGGCAAAGGTATTGGACGACCTTTGCCAAATAGCCAAAGAGGGCGTCTCGACATGGGAACTCGATCAGGCCGCAAAATCGTTCATGCAAAAGTACGGGTGCAGAAGCGCCTGCTACAAGTATAAGAACGAGTCTTTGCGTTATCCAGCCTACGTTTGCATATCGGTCAACGACGAGCTCATACACGGCATCGGCAGAAAGGACGCCGTGCTGAAGTCGGGCGATATTGTCAGTATGGACGTAAGTGTAATCTATCAGGGGTTTGTCGGAGACAATACCCGCACTGTCTACATAGGAGAGATTTCGCCCGAGGTCAATCGATTGGTCGAGGCTACGGACAAAGCCCTCCATTTAGGCATTGCTCAAGCAAGACAGGGAAACAGAGTCGGCGACATTTCGTCGGCTATCCAAAAATATGTAGAGTCTTGCGGATACGGGGTTGTAGAGGAATTTACCGGACACGGCGTGGGTAAGCACATGCACGAAGAACCGGCAATTCCCAATTACGGCAAAGCCGGAACGGGGCCGCTGCTCAAGGCGGGTATGACATTGGCAATAGAGCCGATGATTACCATGGGCAGCCCCGAAATCTATATCGGAGATGACGGCTGGACGGTCTACACGGCAGACGGCAAACCGAGTTGCCATATCGAACATACGGTACTCGTGACAGAAGATGAGCCGGAAATACTCACGCTTCCGTCGAAGTTTTAAGCAAAAAAGCTTCACGTGCGTTTTGTTTTCGGAGAAAAAATATTTATAAAAAGATAAAAAAGTCTTTTCAAAAGCAAAAAAGTTGTCCATATTGGGCAGTCTTTTTTAACAGAGAAACAAATATGCCAAGATTACTCGGAGTAGATATACCCAATGACAAGCGTGTGGAATACGCTTTAAGATACATCTATGGTATCGGACCGACTCGTGCAAAGACCATCTGCACAGAGTGCGGCATACCTGAAACAATGCGCGCAAACGAGCTGACGGAAGAGCTTATCAATAAGATAATGACCGTCATCTCCAAGCGTCAATATAAAGTCGAAGGCGACCTCCGCCGTGAAGTTGTTACAAACATCAAGCGTCTGACGGCAATCAAATCGTACCGCGGTTCGCGCCACGCCAAGGGCTTGCCCGTTAGAGGGCAGCGCACCAGCACGAACGCCAGAACCCGCAAGGGCGCGCGCAAAACAGTGGGTGTTGTAACCAAGAAATAAGGTTTTGTAATGAGCGAAGAAGAAATAAAACAACAAGAAGTAGCCGCCGCGGGCGAAGCCGCCGAAACAAAAGCGGAAGCCAAGCCCTCGCAGCCCAGCGCCAGCGATTTGCTCTCCGCAGACGTCGGCGAAATCAAGGTTCGCAAGGCAAAAGGCAGCAAGAATGTCCACTCGGGCGTATGCCACATCAATGCCACGTTCAACAACACGAAGGTTTCCTTTACTGATGCTCAGGGCAATGTAATCAGCTGGTCGAGCTCAGGCAAGATGAGCTTCCGCGGTTCGAGAAAGAGCACTGCATATGCAGCGCAGGTGGTAACTCAGGACGCCGGCAAGGTTGCAATGAGCCACGGCATGAAGGAAGTTGCCGTAGACGTAAAGGGTCCCGGAATGGGTCGCGACTCGGCTATCCGTTCGCTTCAGGCTTTGGGTTTTGTCGTTACTTCCATCACAGACGTAACGCCCGTTCCTCATAACGGTTGCCGCGCTCCCAAGCGTCGCCGCGTATAATAAGAAGGAAGGAGAATTTAGAAAATGTCTCGTTATACAGGACCAACAACAAGAATCAATCGCCGTTTCGGTATGGCACTGTTCCGCAAGAACAAGGCCATGGACAGAAAGGCATACATTCCCGGACAGCACGGCCCGCATCTCCGCCGCCGCGTAACCAACTATTCCACGGGTTTGTGCGAAAAGCAGAAGCTTCGTTTCATGTACGGCTTGAGTGAAAAACAGTTCCGCCTTACATTTGAAAGAGCCAAGCGCCAGCGCGGCGTCACGGGCGAAATCTTCATGCAGCTGCTCGAAGTCCGTCTGGACAACATTATTTACCTTCTCGGTTTTGCCTCCACACGCAAGGCTGCCCGCCAGTTCGTAACACACGGGCACGTTCAGGTAAACGGCAAAAAGGTTGACATTCCCAGCTTCAGCTGCAAACCCGGCGACGTAGTGGAAGTCAGAGACAGAACATCGTCTCGCCAGTTGGCTCAGAAATCGCTCGACGAAGGTCAGCTCAAGGCTGCCCCCGCGTGGATTGAAAGAGTCGATGAAGCCTACCGCGGCACAATCAGCCGTCTCCCGATTCGCGACGAAATGGATAAAACCATTAACGAACAGCTTATCGTTGAATTCTATTCAAGATAGTAATTAAACCTCTATAGAAACGGAGAAGATAATGGCAAAACGCCTCGGAAAGTTTGAACTCCCCAAGCGTCTCATAAAAGACGAAGAAAGTGCAACAAGCACCTATGCAAAGTACGTAGCGGAGCCGTTTGAAACTGGTTTCGGCCAGACAATCGGCAATGCGCTGCGCCGCGTTCTTCTTAGTTCAATAGAAGGTGCCGCTATCAGCTCGATAAAAATCGACGGTGTCGACCACGAATTTCAAAGCGTGGACGGCATAGTCGAAGACGTGACGGATATTGTGCTGAACTTGAAAAAAATCAAGTTAATCAGTCATTCCCGCGAAAACAAACGCCTGATGATTGACGTCGAAAAAGAGGGCGTCGTCACGGCAGCCGACATTCAGCCCGACGCCGACATTACGGTAGTCAATCCCGAGCAGGAAATCTGCACTTTGGATTCAAAGCGCAAGTTCCATGCCGAGATTGAAGTCACCTGCGGCAGAGGCTGGCGTCCGGCGGAAGAGAACAAGGTTGAAGATCAGCCCATCGGCGTAATTCCGATTGACTCTCTCTTCAGCCCCGTCGAATTGGTCAAAGTCTCCGTGACGGCAACGCGCGTGGGGCAGATGACCGACTTCGACAAACTCGGCCTCGAAATATGGACTGACGGCAGAATAACTCCCGACGAAGCATTGAAAGAAGCCGCGGTTATTCTCAAGCACCACATAGACGTTTTCGACACCGTAAATCAGGAAAGTATCGAGTTTGAGACAGCGGGTAAGGAAGTAAGCGAGGAACAGAACAGGCTCAGAAAGCTCCTTAATATGAGCGTAAACGAAATTGAGCTTTCCGTCCGCGCGGCAAACTGCCTTAACAACGCCAATATCACGACCGTCGGCGAACTCGCGATGAAGTCCGAACAGGAAATGCTCAAGTACCGCAATTTCGGCAAGAAGTCCTTGAACGAAATCAAGAGCAAGCTCGAGCAGTTGGGCTTGTCGCTGGGTATGAAAATCGACGGAAGCTTGATAGATTCTACAACAATATAATTTTGAAAATTAAATAAAATGCGTCATCAAAAACACAGACACCAGTTGGGCGTGAAAAAGGAACACCGCCAGAGCCTCATGGCCTCGTTGGCGGCGGCTCTCTTCCGCCACGACAAAATTCAGACAACTCTCGGCTACGCCAAGGCATTGCGTCCTTTTGCCGAAAAAATGATAACTTTGGCAAAAAAAGCGGCAGCCACGGAAGATACCGCGAAGAAACTCCACTACCGCCGTCAGGCTCTCTCGCAAGTTAGAGACGAAAGCGCAGTGCACTTCCTCTTTGCCGAAAAGGTTTCCAAGTTCGCGGCCCGCAACGGCGGTTATACCCGCATCTATAAGCTCGTTCCCAGAGTCGGCGACGCCGCCGATATGGCGATAATCGAACTTATCGAAGCCGACGACAAAGGCTACAAGGCTCAACCCAAGGCAAAAGCCGAAGAAAAGCCTGCCGTAGCAGAGGAAGCCAAAGCGGAAGAAAAACCCGCAAAGGCAGAAAAAGCTCCCAAGGCAAAGGCCGCCGCAAAGCCCAAGGCTGCCACAACCAAGGCGAAAGCTAAAGCAAAGAAGGCGGACGAAGAGGCAAAGTAATTTGCCGAAATCTCCCCCAACGTTTCAGACGCACTCGCCAATAACGGGTGCGTTTGTGTTTTGATACAATGAGTTTGTCGGTTTTTTTAGCGGCGGTGTCGGTTTTGCTGATTGCATTTTCATACGTTGCATATTGCATATTTATGCACGCGCATTCAAAGCAGTACGCAAAGCTGGCAAAAACGTCCACGTTCTATTGCCTCAAGTGCGATTCCGTCTACGTTTCGCGCACGGGCGAGAAATCGAAAAGCTGCCCGAAGTGCGGCTACAAAAACTCACAGATGAAATTCTAACACCGTATACCATTTTTAGATATTATGAATCAAAAAATAGCAGTATTGGATTTCGGTTCGCAATATACGCAAGTGATAGCGCGCAGAATCCGCGAATTGAACGTCTATTCCGAAATACTACCCTTCAATACGAAGGCTTCGGAACTCAAAAAGCGCGGCTTTTGCGGCGTAATCCTTTCCGGCGGGCCGGCGAGCGTCCTGACGAAGGGGTCTCCGCGCCCCGATGCTAACATATTCAAAATGGGTGTTCCCATGCTGGGCATATGCTACGGATTGCAGTTGATGGGCAAAATGCTCGGCGGCGCAGTCGTTTCGAGCAAACAGCGCGAATACGGATTGGGCGAGCTTTCTTTCAAAGGCACAAGCCGACTGCTCAAGGGGCTAAAGTCCCCCATTCAGGTTTGGAATTCGCACGGAGACAGAATTGAAAAACTTCCCGACGGATTCAAGGCTATCGGCACTACGGAAAACTCCGAATTCGCGCTCATCGAGAACAAGGAAAAGAATTTTTACGGAATGCAGTTCCACCCCGAAGTGGCGCATACTCCGCGCGGCGTGGAAATCATCAAAAACTTCCTCTACGACATTTGCGGCTGCAAGGGCGACTGGAAAATGTCCGACTATGTGGAAACGGCGATTGCCAAAATCCGCGAACAAGTCGGAGACAAAAAGGTTATCTTGGGGCTCAGCGGCGGCGTAGACTCTTCGGTTGCGGCGGCGCTAATCCATAAGGCAATCGGCGACCAGCTCACGTGCGTGTTTGTCGATAACGGGCTTCTGCGCAAGGACGAGCGCAGGAAAGTCGAAGAGCTTTTCAAAAACAACTTCAAAATCAAAATGAAGACCGTCCGCGCCGAAAAGCTTTTCCTCGGCAGGCTCAAGGGCGTAAAAGATCCCGAACGCAAGCGCAAAATCATAGGCAAAACGTTCATCGAAGTCTTCGACAAGGCTGTGAAATCAATCGGCGCTGTCGATTTCCTCGCTCAGGGCACGCTCTATCCCGACGTGATTGAAAGCGTTCCGATTGCGGGCAATCCCGCGTCGCTGATAAAGAGCCACCACAATGTAGGCGGTCTTCCCAAGCGCATGAAGCTCAAGCTGCTCGAACCCCTGCGCGAGCTTTTCAAAGACGAAGTTCGCGCGCTGGGTAAGGAACTCGGGCTTTCAAAGGAGGTTCTCTGGCGCCATCCGTTCCCCGGACCGGGTTTGGGCGTGCGCGTAGTGGGCGAAGTCAAAAAGTCCTACTGCGACATCTTGCGCGAAGCCGACGCCGTCCTCATGGAGGAGATGTACGCCAGCGGGCTTTATTACGGGCTCTGGCAGGCGTTTGCGGTGTTTGTTCCCGTCAAGACTGTCGGCGTAATGGGCGACGAGCGCACATACGACAACGTAATTGCCCTCCGCATTGTGGAAAGTCAGGACGCAATGACTGCCGACTGGGCGAACATTCCCCACGAAGTTTTGGCGAAAATATCAAACCGCATAATAAACGAAGTAAAGGGCGTCAACCGCGTGGTCTTGGACATTTCCTCGAAGCCGCCGGCGACAATCGAGTGGGAATAGTTTCCGTCTCGACGCGGGAGCAGGCGTGCCTTTACGTGCGCGGTGCAGGGAAAGAGAGTATCCCCCGCGCCGCGAACGGGCGAAGTTGGGCGTTTTTTCGCCGCCGCTGTGCGCGCTAAATGTTTTTGGTATTGTCGGAAAAAATTGATTTTACAAGGGAGACGCGGGGGGCGACTCCCTTTTTTTAGTTTGTTGACTGCCGCCGCGAGGCGTTTTATAGAATGCGGGAATATGAAAATAATCGGCAAAATCGGGAAATTCGGCGACACTCGTAATATGGGTTCTGCGCCTCAGAATCGGGACGCCCAAATTTCGCGCAAAGATTTCGGCGTGTACTCGGGCTGCGGTAGTTTGCAGCGCAAAAACGTAAAAATTTTGGATTGCACACTGCGCGACGGCGGTCTTGTAAACGACAGCAATTTTACCGCGGAATTCGCCGCTGCCGTGGTGTCCTCGTGTGCGCAGGCGGGCGTCGATGTTGTGGAAGTCGGCTTTAAAAATAGCAGAAAATTCTTTTCGGCGGAAAAGTACGGGGCTTTTAGGTTTTGCGACGAAGAAATCGTGCTGGCGGCAAAAGGCGCTGCAAACGTCAAAATTGCGGCTCTTATGGACGTTTTAAAGTGCGAGCCGTCCGAACTTGCGCCGAAAAAACAAAGCGCAGTCGATATTGTGCGCTGCGCTTTTTACGCCACTCAGATTTCGGAGGCGTTGGAGGTGCTTGAAACGGCAGCCGAAAAAGGCTACGAAACCGCGGCGTGCATGATGGCGGCTTCAACAATCGAAGACGGCGTTCTCGACGAAAATCTCGGGCGGCTGTGCGCCTGCGGCGGCGTGGATACAATTTATCTAATGGACAGTTTCGGCGCGCTACTGCCCGACAAGTTTGCGCTCCTTGCCCGAAAATATTCGGACGCAATTTCGGCGGCGGGCAAAAAATTCGGAGTGCACGCCCACAACAATTTGCAGTGCGCCTTTGCAAACGAACTTTCGGCGGTTTCCATCGGGGCCGACGTTTTGGATTGCACGATTGGCGGCTTGGGAAAGGGGGCGGGGAACTGCCCGACCGAATTGCTCGTCGGCGCGCTGCGCGGTGCAAAGCGCGCATTGCCGGTTGTTGACGTTTCTCAAAATTTAGTAGAACCAATCAAAAATAAATACCGCTGTGCCGACTATCCGCAGTATATGCTTACCGCGCTTCTCAACGAGCATCCGCGAGCTGCGATGAATTATTTCGCCGAAAATAAAAAGCTTTCGGCGGCGGAATTTTTTGAATCGCTGGGCAAGTGACGAACGGTTCCGCGTTTTGTCGTGCCCAAAAAAGCCCGCGCGGTGAATTTCTCCGTTGCGGGCTTTTTATTAAACGATGATGTTTGTTGTTATTTTACATCTTTTAGTTTTCGGGCGAGTTTTTTGAAATCGAACTTGCATGTTGTTGAAGACTCCAAGCGCACGGTGTCGCCGTCGATTGCAATATAGCCTGCGGTCTGCGCAGACTCCAAAAATTCGGCGTATAATTTCAGAATCTCGAGCGAGGCTTTCATTTGGGCGTTGTAGAGCGCGGGGTCGGACTTCATTGCCTCCAGCGCGGCAACCTGCATATTATTTAACTCTTTCGAGTCTATGTAGAATTTTGCCACTGCGTTTTGCGGGGCGTTCAAATTGGCAAGCATTGCGGACTGTTTAGAGGTGTCGCCCGTTAGGCGTTTTGTCAGCACTTTTTGCCCTCCGTTTTTCGAGACGGCAACAGCCGCAGCGGTGTCGGATATTTTTTCTACAAACGTTCCGCATGCGGGATTCGCGTTTGCCATCTGTATATACGGCGCAATTTCGGGAGAGTTCATTTTAGCCTGCACGTCGGGTGCGTTGAACACGAACGCGAAATCGGGCGAGCTGCCGTCCGCCGCCGAATATTCCAATTCGGAAGAGACGAGGATTCTCTGCGCAATTACCGCAAATTGGTTTTGGGTTATCTGCTTTGCAAGTTCTCCCGAAAACTCTGGGCAGGAAATAGCCAGATACGTTTTTGTGCGGGGCAGGGCGGTGATTTTTGTTCCGGCGCTGTATTTTAGCGGCGGGAATTTCACATCGGCGTTTTGCAGTTTGCCGCTTTTGAATTTCAGCAGCAGTGTACATTTTGCTTCTGTCTGAGACAGCGAGTTTGAGACGCACCCGAATGTATCCAAGTCGCGCAGGAATTTGTTCGCGGCGTTGTCGGCGCATTTTACGCGGTCGAAATCGACATACAACACGCTTGCGGTTTTGGCTGGGTTCGGGCAGGCTTTTTGGAATTTGGGCAAATTCTTAAGCGCGTTTTTCGGGGCGTTTGTCTCTTCGACGGCTTTTATTACCTCCGCGGGAGTATCCGCCGCAAAGATTGTGTCTTTAATGAAAGCCGCGCATATCCGGCTTTCTGTCTCTCCGTTGCCGACTTTTATTTTGAAAATTTCCCTGTCGCCGACTTGTTCAATTTCCGCGCGGTTTGAAACCGCCGTCTTTATGGTGGTCATAATTTCGGCGTCGGGTATCTTCGCGACGAGGTGTATTTGCGGGTTTTCGGAGGCGTTCAAAGAGATGTCGTCGGTTGTGTAAACGGCAAGTTCCGCCTTTTTCAGAGCCGCCAATTTCAGCGCAAATTCCAGAGGGTCGGCTTTCGGGACGAAAAATTCCGACGCGCCGTTTGTCGCCGTCGATAATTTTTCGGCATAGAATTTGATTGAATTTGATATTTTGGGATTGCTTTTGATTGCGTCAATCAATTCGGAAAATCCGTCGATTCCCGTCAGCGGAAGCGCGGGCGATTCTGCTGACATAAACAACGCGGCGGACACGTTGTCGGGTAGCGCCACGCTTGTCTGAATTGCGCCTGCGGGCGGCGTTTGGCTTTTTTGTCCGCATGCAGCCGCGAAAAGCGCAACTACCGAGAACAGGAAGACATTGATGGGGATTTTTGCTTTCATAAATTTTAATCGTCCGAAACCGAGCTTAGTCTGCGTCGGAGGTTTTTCAAGCTTTTCGTCCTTTCAACTGCGGGCAAAATTGCTTGACGGGTTTGTTTTGCGGGGAAAAATCAGGCAGATTATATTCAGATATGAAGTTCAAAAAATCGTATGCCGTGCGCGCGGCAGAAATGAATCCAGACTACACGCTCAAGGCGCATTATGTGGGAATGTATTTTCAGGAGTGCTTTGCCGAGTATGCTGCGGCGAAGTCCGTTGCGGCATACGACGTAGCAAAGGAGTCTCTGACGTGGCTTACAAGCGATGTCAGAATGGAATTTATAGCCGATATGCCCGTTTGGCGCGAAGTTGTAGATGTGGAAGTTTGGCTGCGCAAATTTACCGCCGCACGAATGTATGTGGATTTTAGAATGTACCACGGCGCCTCGGAAATTGCGCGCGGGGCTACTGTCCAGCTTTTGGCGGATTTGCGCACGCACCGCCCCGTTCGTGCCGAAACTGTGGCTTCGCGCTTTGAGCCCGACGGCGACTGCGTTTTTTCCGACGAAAATTTTGCAAAAATCGTGCCCTTTGACAACGGATGCTGCGCTTCGGAGGGAATGTCGCAAACGGTGCAGGTTGTGCGTTTTGACGATTTGGATTTCAACGGGCACCTCAACAATGTCCGCTACATTCCGCGCGCGCTTGAGGCAATTCCCGTTGACTACAGGCTTTCCCATTCGCTCGCCGAATGCAGGCTCAAGTACGAGCGCGAAGCCAAGTTCGGCGACGAAATTTTAAGCGCATGTACGCGCCGCAACAATTCATTTACACACGAATTGATACGCCAAGCCGATTCGGTGCGCCTTTGTTCGATGTTTTCTTCTTGGAAAGATAGGCGGTAGTTGCCGAAATTTAACTTTGCAGAATCTGTCTCACTCCTTTCCATAAAAACAAAAGGCGCGCAAAGCATAAGAGCCTTGCGCGTCTTTCCTTTCCATCCGCGTGGGATAAAAAAATAAGTGCCAGGGAGTGGATTCGGACCACCGACCAAAGGCTTATGAGTCCTCTGCTCTACCGCTGAGCTACCCTGGCGATTATTATTTGGAACAGTTTGTCGATTCGCTTCTTGTTGTCAAGAACAATTTTTCAAACTGCGGAAATTTTTTAAAGAGTTCACCGTTTCGGCTATTTCTTTGCGCCTTTCGGCAAAAAATCGGGTTCAAAAAAACTTCAAACCCGATTTCAACGCCATGTGCCGAAAAGTTATTCGGCTGCGATGACGGAAACTTTTCTGTGGGCGCCGTCCCACTTTACAACGCCGTCTACGAGCGAGAAGAGCGTGTAGTCTTTACCCATTCCGACGTTTTCGCCGGCGCGAACCTTCGTGCCGCACTGGCGGACAATTATGTTGCCAGCCAAAACGGCTTCGCCGCCGTACTTTTTAACGCCTCTGCGTTGCGAATTGGAATCGCGACCGTTCTTAGCCGCACCCTGACCTTTTTTATGTGCCATATTCTTGTGCCTTTCCTACGCCTTAGGCTTTGATTGATTCAATCTTCAAGACCGACAGTTCCTGACGGTGCCCCTGCTTGCGCTGGTAGCCCTTTCTGCGCTTTTTCTTGATGATTACAACTTTCTTGCCGCGTTTGTTTTCAAGCAACTTGGCGGAAACGCTTGCGCCTTCTACGAACGGTGTACCGAACTTGGCGGCTTCGCCTTCTCCAGCCATGAGAACTTCTTTGATTTCAACAACGTCGCCGGCTTTCGAGCCCACGAAGCGATTCACTGTGATTACATCGCCTTCGTTTACGGTCAACTGCTTTCCCTGTATTTTTATTGTCGCTTTCATTTCTTTGAAATTTTCTAAAAGTTCCTTATTAAACGTCCCTTCTTGCAACACGCAAGCTTTTTTTTAATTTTTTTATCCGCCGCCCGAGTCGGCGGGCAATGCGGGCGCGTTGCCGACGCGCAAATTCCGTGCGCGCTACGGCAGAATGAAGACGGAACGTTTGGGGAGTATTCTTAAAATGGAGGTCTCTTCGCCATCCGCCTGCGGGGCGCGCGCAACTGAGATGTCGTATTCGTCGGACAACAGGTCTTCGTCGGCGTTGTTTGCCGAGGCGGAAGGCACTTCGAGCGCGGCGCACATAAGCACAGCCGACATTGCAAACAGGCACGCGACAACGCCCCATTCCATTGCAATTTTGAGCCTCGACGGGGCTTTGAATGTCAGAAGTTCTTCAATGTCAAGCGATGCCAGTTTCGGGAATGTCGCCCTTTTGCCGTAGAGTCTGCACAGCGTTCTGTGTGCGGCGCATGTACGCAGGAAAAAATTTCTTGCCGACACCGAGTTTTTTATACAGTCCAACAGGCACTGGGCGTCGGCGGGGCTTGCTTCGCCGTCGAGGTATTCGGATATGAGCTTCTCAAATGTCTCTCTCGAGATTTTCATGCAATGTTAAAGCATTTTTTCAAGCTTGTCGCGCAGACAGTCGCGGGCGCGGGCTATTCTGCTTTTGACCGTGCCTATGCTGAGTTTCAATTCGGCGGCGATTTCTTCGTAGCTCATTTCTCGGGCTACGCGCAATTCCATAATTTTTGCGTAGTCTTTGGGAAGCGACTGCATTGCCTTGCGCATAATCTCCTCGTTGTCGGAGCGCTCCAGCAACTCGGCGGGCGAAAGCTCTCCTCCCGGGAGGATTTCCGTAAACGAAACGCCGTCTTCGTCCACGGGCGAATTGTCTATGGACGTTGTCACGTTTGCGCCCTGCCGTTTCAATTTCTTGAGCCTGTTTATTGATAAATTGCTGATAATTCTAAAAATCCACGTCTTCAGCGACGATTCACCC
>DAVZIV010000002.1:0-20086 GCA_052273125.1 Candidatus Merdousia sp.
CGAACACAAAAACGCAATAAGCCACAGAGGCAGGGCTTTTGCAAAACTTGCGGATTTTTTAAAAAAATAAAAACAGGTAGAAAATATGGTTAAAAAATTGACAATAATAATTTCGGCGGTTGCGCTTTGCTGGGCGGCACAAGCCCAATCGGTATCCTCGCGCGACTTCGGCAAAACTAAAAACGGCGAGCCCGTAAAAATCTACACCCTAAAAAACGCCAAGGGCACGCAGGTTAAAATAATAGACTACGGAGCTATAATAACGGAAATCCACACCGCCGACCGCAACGGAAAGTTCGACGACATCGTAATAGGCTTCGACAACATCGCCGACTACGAAACGAAATCCGACTACTTCGGAGCTGTCGTAGGCCGCTACGGCAACAGAATTGCCGGCGGAAAATTCTCCATAGACGGCACGCAGTACAACCTCGAAAAGAACAACAATTCAAACACGCTGCATTCGGCGTCTTCGGCGCTCAATACCAAAATGTGGAAGGCAGAACCCGCCAAAACGGCAAACGCCGCCGTGCTCAAACTCTCCACAGTCTCCCCCGACGGCGACGCGGGCTTCCCAGGAAAGCTCTCCGTTTCTGTAGTCTACACTCTCTCAAACGACAACACGCTCACCGTAAATTACAGGGCGCAGACCGACAAGCCCACCGTCTGCAACCTCACGCAGCACTCGTATTTCAACCTCTTCGGCGCGGGCAACGGCTCGATTCTCAACCACGAAGTTGCAATCAATGCCGATGCAATCACTCCCGTTGACGACCGGCTTATCCCGACGGGAAAAATAGCAAAGGTTGACAATACGCCGTTCGACTTCCGCAAGCCCAAGACGGTCGGCTCGCGCATAGAAGCCGACGACCCCCAGCTCAAGTTCGGCGGCGGCTACGACCACAACTTCGTACTCAACAAGAGGGCGCCCAACGCAATGACATACGCCGTGCGCGTCTACGAGCCCATAAGCGGCCGCCAGATGGAAATTTTCACCACCGAACCCGGAGTGCAGTTCTACAGCGGCAATTTCCTCAAGGGGCAGAAAGGCAAGAACGGCAAACACTACAGATACCGCTACGGAATGTGCTTTGAAACGCAGCATTTCCCCGACTCGCCCAACAGACCCGATTTCCCGTCAACAACGCTGCGCCCCGGAGAGACATACGACACCACGACAATTTTCAAATTCTCAGTGCAGTAGAAAAGCACCCAACCAAAGTGTCGGAACAAAATTCATTTACGGCGCTGGATTTTGAAACGGCGAATTCCAGCAGAACTTCGATTTGCTCCATAGGCTTGGTGCGCGTCGAAGACGGCAGAATTACGCGCAAGATACACTCGCTTGTAAACCCCTGCCAGCCGTTCCAGTACTGGAACACCCAGATTCACGGAATATCGGCGTTCGACGTGCGCGACGCCCCGACGTTCCCCGAAATATGGGAGCGCCTCGGCGGATTTTTCGGCGATGTCGTAGTTGCGCACAACGCCGCTTTCGACATTTCCTGCCTGAAGCAGACCATAGAAAAGTACGGCTTGGAATATCCGAATTTTAGCTACTTTTGCACGCTCTGCATTAGCAGAAAATTTGTGAACGCGCCCAGCCACAAACTCGACGATATGGCGCGGCACTTCAAACTGCCGTCATTCAACCACCACAACGCCCTCGCCGACGCGCTGGCGTGCGCCGAAATATTTATAAAGCTTAAAACCTCTTGCGACATTTCCGCGTATCGGAAAAATTTTCTCGCGCAACGCGGCGCGGCGGCGAAAATTGCGGCAAAAACCAAAGCGGCAAAGGCGAACGTTTTCGGCGGAGGGAAAAGACCTGCTGAAATCGGAACGCAAAAGCCCGAACAAAAATCCTTGCTTTTCGACGAGTGCGACATCCCCGACAGGCGGCTTTCCGCCGCGTTGTCCGCCGCGCGGAAATTTTCGCCCGTGGGCAGAATTTCCCGCAGCGCAATGCCCCGCCCGATAACGTCGGAAAAGCCGCAATCGCCGTTTTTCTTCGGCGGCAGGATAGACTTTTCAAAGGCTTTTAGGGTTGTTGGGCGTTTTGCCGACATGACCATAGGACAGGTTGAAAGCCTCATTTTGCGGCGCGGCGGCAGCATTGCCGACTGTATGGAGGAATATCCAAACTATGTTGTGGTAGGCTCGCGGCGCGATTTTTCCATCAAGTACGGAGACGACTACCCCGACGATGTATACATTGCAAAAAAAGCGGACATTCCCGTTGTTGACGAAAAAACTTTTCTCGCCCAGATTCTCGACTAACCGAAATTTGCGCTCGGAATGCGTTTTTTTTTCAAAAAATACAAAAAAAAGCTTGCGCGGCGGTTTCAAAAGTGCTCTATATGTACGGACAATATCGCAGGGTGGAGCAGCATGGTAGCTCGTCAGGCTCATAACCTGAAGGTCATTGGTTCAAATCCAATCCCTGCACCCAATTTTCCTAAACCGCAGGTTTCTACTGCGGTTTTTTTATTTTAGGAACGCCTATGAAATATTTCGACACCCACGCGCATTTGGATTCCTTCATTGCGGACAATTCCGCTGACGGCGTGCTGAACTCGGCACGCGAGGCGGGGCTTTGCGGCGTGGTTGCCGCGTCGAATTCGCCGCGCGACTGGCTCGCCTACGAAAAGTTTTCCGCTCGGCATTCGGATTTTCTGCATTGGGGAATAGGCATACACCCCGAAGAGGTAGACGAAAATTCAATGCTTGCCATCGACGCGCTGACATCGTTTTTTTCCTCCAAAACTCCGCCCGTTATGGTGGGCGAAATAGGACTTGATTTCCACTATCTGCCCGAAGACAAAACCGCCGCCGCAGAGATAGTAAAAAAACAAAGCGAAGTTTTCCGACGCCAGTTGCTGCTTGCCGCCGATATGGGCGTTCCCGTATGCATTCATGCCCGCGACGCCGTCGACGAGGCAACCGCCGCTCTCATAGAAACCGGTTTTCCGCCGCAGCTTGCAGTTTTCCACTGCTATGCGGGCAGTGTCGCGCAGCTTAAAAAACTAAACGATATGGACGCGCGTGCCTCTTTTACGGGAATAATAACCTACAAAAACGCCGGGGAAATGCGCCGATGTCTGAAAGCCCAGAGCATTGAAAAGACGATGTTTGAGACCGACAGCCCCTATCTTGCGCCCGTGCCCAACCGCGGCAAGACGAACTACCCCCACCACATTGCAGACACGGTTACCGCCGCCGCGGAAATTTTGGGAATGGACAAAACCGAACTTGCCGAAATATCAACGGCAAATGCAAAATCTTTTTTCAATATAAAATAATGCGCGGCACTTTTAAATGGCGCAAAAAAAAGGCGAACCGTTTTGTTGCGGCACGCCTTTTTTAATGCTCAAAACTATTTACTCATGTGCGATTCTATAAACGCCTTGCCTTCGGGGTCGTCTATGAAGCGCTTGAAGTTTTCCACAGTCCAGCGGGTGATGTGGTTGTCGATGTTCGTTTCCACCAAGTCGCCGGACTTCTTGTCCATGAGAGCCTGAGCCAAAGGCGTCTGATAGGAGTACATCTTTTGGGAGGTATCGCTGTCCCACGCGCCGAGAATTGTGCAGACGTGGATTTCGCCCTTTTCGTTCCTGAGGGTGACGATTGAACCGATACCAACTCTGTCCGCGGGAGTCGTGTTGAAGTCGAAAACTTCCGCCATGCGGATATCCTTTTCCAGCTGTGCGCGCTGTGCCGTGAGAAGTTCGTCGCGTTCGCGCGCCATTTTGTATTCGGAGTTTTCGCGCAAGTCGCCGAGTTCGCGGGCTGCTTCGATTGCCAGTTTGCTGGCGGGCAGTTCCACCTTGACCAATTTTTCCAGTTCGGCGCGCTTTTTGGCAAGCGACCATTCCGAAACAAAGAGTCTTTCGTGTGTGGAGGTTGTCTTCACCAAAGACTGAACCTTCGGGTAGAGCTTTATTATTCTGGAAAGAATCGACTTCTTTGAAAGCTCTTCAAAGCCCTGATTGAGCATCAAAGTTTTCGCCAAGTCGCGCGCGGTTTCAAGCGTCGAGCCTTTGAGCATTTCCGCGACAAGCTTTTGGTCTTCGGAAAGGGCTTCGGCAAGGGGGATTTTTGCCGTGGATACCACCGTTTCGCGCAGGAGGGCTTCGTTATCGACAGCCGAAAGCAAAGCGCTGAGGAGATTTTCGTTTATGAGGTTTACGAGAATGTCCCTGTATTTGTTTTCGTTTCTGTTCTTTACAACCCAGAGAATGAGCGGGCCGTTGAGGGTCTTTTCCTTGAGCCAAGTTTCAAAGTTCTTCTTGAGAAGGTCGCTCGACTTGCCCTGGTTGTCGTCTTCAAAAATGTAGCCCTTTACAACTTTGGATTCCTTGTTGGTATCCCACTTGAGAAGGAAGTCCACGCATTCTCTGGTAAAGCGCCCTTCGCTTGATTTCAAAAGAGCTATTGTGGTGTCGCGCCAGTGGACGCCCTGAATGCGCGCCAACAAATCCAAAAATCTGCTCAGATAGTTTGTGGGGAGATTCTTGGCAAGGCTGCTTAGACCGTCTTTGGGGTTGTTTTGGATTATTTCCTCTATGATGTCTTTGCTTCGCGGCTCGATTTCCTCAAGCTTGCTTTCCTCAAGCTCAACGTCTTTCTGACCAGTCCTGTTCTTTTCCTCTATGTATCTAATGAGGTCGTTTCTAATCCAGATGCCGCGCAGACGGTCGGCGTCGTTGAGCTGCTTGGAGGACTTTTTCACCGATTCGGTCAAGTCCTGCTTGATTTGCTCAAGCTGCGCCTTGATTTCGTCGTTTCCGCCGGAAGTTTCGTTTTCGGCGGCGGCTTCGCCGGAGAGGTGTTTCTTTATGCCGATTGCCGTCTCAAAGAGTTTTTCGGCAAGAAGAATTTTCTTCCTGGGCTCGCGATTGATGAAATATTCATGGAGAATTTCCGCCTCGGGCGAAAGCGCTTCGTCGCGCAGAACGTAGTAGTCGTTCTTTGTTTTGGGGCATTCAACGAGGGGGTTTCTAACAAGCTCTTCTTTTGTTTTGTTCCACCATTTGCGGAATTCGCGCTCTGCCTTTTTGTTTGATTCTGCAAATTTCTTTTCGTCTTCGTTTCCGGCGTTCGAGGGGCGGAATCCGAAGAGCTGCTTGAATGTGTTTTCAAGCTCTATTGCGCTTGCCGAACGGTCTATTTTGTTGTTTTCAATATAGTTGTAGACAAAATCTCCGCCTTTTTCCATCTCCTTTTGGAGGTTTGCCAAATCAGTTCTGTAGCGGACAAGTATGTTGTTGTCGTCCAAAATTTCGAGTTTGTCCACGCAGAAGGCGGGATCCATCATATGGCCGGGTTTGCCCTCAAAGTCTATCTTCAGCTTCCCCGAAGCTTCGTCGTACGAAACTATTTTACCGAAGCCCCAGCTGTTGTGCATACAGAATGCGCCGTCTTTCATGGCTTCGAGCTTGGCTTCTTTGGACGCCAAACGCGGGTTCTTTTTTATAATATTTTTGATTTCTGCGGAATTCATACTTATTTTATCTTGAATTTTGTTCTCCAAACCTTATTAGACTTTGCCGCAAATAAAATGGAAGAGTATTCATCGTACTACGCCGCAGTCTCAAAGATTATTGAGGCCTATGACACCACGCCGTCGAAAGCCGACGAAATAATGTCAGAACAATTTTCACTTTCTGTTAAGCAGAAACCATTTCTAAGCGTTTGTCAATTTATCTTTTTAACAGTTTTAAGAAACAAATTTTTGATAGAGTGTTCCATCGGCAAAATCGCCGCAAAGAAACCGAGAAAAAAAGTCTTTGCCCTTCTCAAGGGCGCGTGTGCCGAAATTATGACTTCCGACGCCCAAAAACTTCCAAAAGTTGTCCACGGCTGGGTTGAATTTTCAAAAAAATACCTTTCGGCGGGCGAGGCAAAATTTGTAAACGCAGTTCTTAGAAAATTAAGCGGTGCGCTGGAAGAGACAAAAAAGGGAAATAAATTAGACATAATATACAGTGTTCCGCAATGGCTTTTGCAGGGGTGGGAAAACGACTTCGGCAAGAAAAAAACATTGCAAATGCTGCAAATTCTCAATGTTCCGTCGAAAGTGTTCCTGAGAAAATCGCCAAATCCGAAAGCGGCGGAGCTGCTTGAAAAAAATTCCTCACATTTTCAGAAATCTAAATTTGAAAATTTCTGCATTTTAAATTCGGGAAGTTGGAGCGCCGCCGAAGAGCTTTTAAAGTCCGGATTTTTTTATATACAAGACCCGTCAACGACGTTTGCAATAGACAGGCTCGAACCTAAAAACGGCGGAAAATATCTTGATTTATGCGCGTCTCCGGGAGGAAAATCGAGATACATTGCCGACAAAATCCTTGAAGATGCTTTGAAAAATTCCCAATCAAAAGCCGTTTCCGATGAGTCACTGCTTGTTTCCGTAGACATTGGAGCGCGTATAAAAAAGCTGAAGCAAAACATTGCCCGCTTAGATTTTCTGCACACAGAAATAGTTGAGTGCAATTTGATTGACGAAGACTTGGGCGAAAAACTCTCCGCCTTAAAACTCCCCGTTTTATTCGACGGGGTTTTCATAGACGCCCCATGCTCCAACACGGGAGTTTTAAGACGCCGACCCGACGCCCGTTATAGAATTTCAAAAGATGATATTTCAAAATGCTCGGAAATCCAGCGCGAACTTTTGAACAGAAATTCCCGCTTTGTAAAAGTCGGCGGGCGCCTCGTTTTCAGCACGTGTTCTATAGACCGTCGGGAAAACGAAGAAAACGCAGCTTTCTTCATAGAGGAAAATCCGAATTTCGCTTTGGAATACGGCAAAACGTTTCTTCCAGATATTCAAAACGACGGTTGCGGCGCTTTTGTCTTTAAAAGAATTTCTTGATTTTCATAATATTATAAAAATGGCGTTGCTTTTTATAATATACCGAAAAAAGGCGGTTTTTTTGCCGATGCCCTTTGTTAGTTTTCTGTTAGTATACCGTTAAAAGTCTGTATAATTGGCTTTAACAAATTGTCGACTTGTTCATATCTTGAATTTTTAAATTTTTATAAACAGGGCAATATTTTTAGTCTAAACTTTTATTATTTGAACGACAAAAAGTTATAGAGTTATTAAGATATTTACAGCGCATAATAATACTTATAAAGATATATATAAAAAAAGAATATATATATATAAAGAAACCGACGCTCAAAACAAGGGCTGCACAACGGCGTCTTTTTCAAAAATATCTTGCAATTTTTGACTGCAAGTATTGTCATATGGGGCAAAGTAAACTAAACAACTACTTATTTTCAGAATCGTAAATGGCTGACACAAACACGAGAAAATTGAAAGCTTCGGGACTTCCGCGCATAAAGTATCCGAAGGAATCTACGACGGTTGAAGGAGACTGCCTTTACGGAGTAACTCTGGATATGGCGATGGACGAGGCAAGCAGATGTATGCATTGTCCCAAGCCCAGATGCATAATGGGCTGTCCCGTCAACATAAAGATTCCCGATTTTATAAACGACGTTGTAAACGGAAATATTGAAGGCGCAGCAAAAAGGCTCAAGGCTCAAAGCGCGCTGTCGGCGGTTTGCGGAAGGGTTTGCCCGCACGAAAAACAGTGCGAGGGCAACTGCATATTGGGAATGCGCTTTGAACCCGTCGCCATCGGAACTCTCGAGAGATTCGTGGCGGATTATGCGAGAGTTCACGACATCAATCTATTTCCCGAAAAAAAGCCGCCTACAGGCAAGAGGGTAGCCGTGATAGGTTGCGGGCCCGCAGGAATAACGGCGGCAGCCGATTTGGCTTTGGCTGGGCACGAAGTTGAGATTTTCGAGGCAAACAGCCTTCCGGGCGGAGTTTTAACATACGGAATTCCCGACTATAGGCTTCCCAAGGAAATTGTCTTCTACGAAGTAGAGCAGATTAAGAAACTCGGCGTAAAAATACATTTTAACGAGCGTATAGGCAAAACCAAGAACGTTGGAGCGCTTTTAAAGTCGGGTTTTGACGCGGTTTTCATAGGCGCGGGCGTCGGCATTCCCCTAACGCTTGGAATACCAAACGACACAGCCGACGGCGTTGTATCTTCAAACGTGTTTCTTTCCCGCTACAATATGTCTAAAATTGACCCTTCGGTAGAGCCGATAGGAAAGGGAGCAAAAAACATAGTGGTAGTGGGCGGCGGAAACGTTGCAATGGACTGTTCGAGAGTCGCGTTGCGCCTTGCCGAAAAATCCACTCTCGTTTACAGAAGGGCGCGCGAGCAAATGCCCGCAAGAAAAGTCGAAATTGAAGACTCAATTAACGAGGGCGTTGAATTTAATTTTCTCTCGGGAATAAGCAGGGTTGTAGTTGACGAAAAGGGCAAAGTAAAGGCTCTTGAATGCGTCAAGATGGAGCTTACAGAACCCGACGAATCGGGGAGAAAGGGCGTGAGAGCCGTGAATGGCTCGCAGTTTGAAATTCCCTGCGATATCATAGTAGCGGCGGTCGGCAACAAGCCCAATCCCATTCTGTCAATAACCTGCCCCACGCTCAACACGGCGAAAGAGGGAACCATAATTGTAGACCCCGTAACGCTTGAAACTTCCGTAAAGGGAGTTTTTGCAGGCGGCGACGCCGTGACGGGTGCGCTCACCGTAATAAGCGCAATGGGTCAGGCAAAAAAGGCAGCCAGAAACATAACGAAATATCTAAACGGAGAGCCCCTCAAAGATGAGACCACGCCTGCTCATATCTAATGACGACGGCGTAGATTCACCTTTTCTGCCGATTTTTCTCGAGGAGATGTCGGCAGTTGCCGACTTGCAAATAGTAGTGCCTGCTATGGAGCAAAGCTGGATAGGCAGGGCTTATTCCAGACACAAAAGGCTCACTCTGCAGGAGGCTTGCGTAAACGGTTTCAAAGTAAAGACCATAGACGGAACTCCGTCGGACTGCGTAAACATAGCGCTTTCGCACTTGTGTGACGCAGATGCGGTGGTTTCGGGAATAAACATAGGTCAAAACATAGGCATGCCGCTTTTGTGGAGTAGCGGCACGTTTTCTGCGGCGGTCGAAGGGGCTTCATGGGGTGTGCCGTCATTTGCCTTTTCAATGAGGCTTGAAAAAAAGTATTACGAAGCCTGCCGCCTCGAACACAAAATGCCAAGCGACGGCTTGCTTGAAAAAAATCTGCGCGATGCCTCGAAAAAATCTGCCCAATACGTGATTGAATCTTTGGAGAGCGGTTTCGCCAAGCCGGTGCATGTTTGCAATGTGAATTTTCCCGTTCGCTATTGCGCACAAACTCCATTTAAACAATGCTCCGTGGCGAAAGCCAAAATCAAGCCGCTATATGTTAGGAACGGCGACAATTTTGAATTTAAATACGCAATGGAAGCTCTTCCTTCGGACGAATTGACAGACTACAAATGTCTGGAATCCGGCTGGGCGTGCCACTCGAGGGTTAGCGTGGTTTGATAATTTTTCCGAAAATTATATATATTTATAGTAAAAAAATAGATATTCAGAGAATAATGATTGGCAAAATGTTAATCCGTGGGGCAAAAGTCCACAATCTCAAAAATATAAATGTAGATATTCCGCTTGGTAAAATAGTGGCTATTGCGGGCGTATCGGGTTCGGGGAAATCATCGCTTGCTCTCGGAGTATTGTATGCTGAGGGATCGCGCCGTTATCTCGAAGCGCTTTCAACATACACGCGCAGGAGAATGACGCAGGCGTCGGAGGCAAGCGTCGACGAAGTACTCTACATTCCCGCCGCCCTCGCTCTCCGTCAACGCCCGGGCGTACCGGGGATACGCAGTACTTTCGGCACGGGAACGGAGCTGTTGAACAGTCTCAGACTGATGTTTTCCCGACTTGCCAACCACCGCTGCCCGAACGGACATTACCTTCAACCGTCTTTGGCTGTTGCCGCTGGAAAAGAACTTGTCTGTCCCGTATGCGGCACCCGCTTTTATGCGCCGTCTGCTGAGGAATTGGCTTTCAATTCTCAAGGGGCGTGCAAGAAATGCGGGGGTACGGGCAGCATTCGCACTGTAAATGTGGCAAGCATTGTGCCGGACGATTCTCTAAGTATTGACGAAGGTGCTGTTGCGCCGTGGAACAGTTTGATGTGGTCGCTTATGACCGACGTATGCCGCGCAATGGGAGTACGCACGAATGTGCCGTTTCGCGATTTAACCGCAGAGGAAAAGGAAATAGTCTATCACGGACCCGCCGTAAAGAAACACATTTTTTACAAGGCAAAAAATTCCAATCAGGCAGGAGAACTTGATTTTACCTATTACAACGCTATCTACACTGTTGAAAATGCCCTTGCCAAAGTGAAAGACGAAAAGGGCATGAAAAGGGTTGAAAAATTTCTGAAGGAGGAAATCTGCCCCGATTGCCGCGGTACGCGCCTTTGCGCCGCCGCCCGCGCGCCGAAGTTGATGGGGATTTCGCTCAGCGATGCCTGTTCGATGACTCTTTCCAACCTGGTTGGCTGGGTGCGCGGGGTGCCCGAAAGTCTGCCGCAAGAAATGTACCCTATGGCAGAAAGCATTTGCAATTCTTTTCAAAATACGGCGAGGCGGCTGATGGATTTGGGGCTTGGATATTTGACTATCGACCGCTCGGCATCGACGCTTTCGACAGGCGAGCGGCAAAGAATGCAGCTTGCCCGCGCAGTGCGAAACAGGACTACGGGAGTTTTGTATGTGCTCGACGAACCTTCGATAGGTTTGCATCCGTCGAATATCGTCGGGCTTTCAGGCGTAATGCACGATTTGGTAAACGACGGCAATTCCGTCATTTTGGTAGACCACGATGTGCAAATTTTAAGGGAGGCCGACTGGATAGTTGAAATGGGTCCAGAGGCGGGAACCAAAGGCGGTTATGTTATAGCCGAGGGAACAATTACCTCTATTGAAAAAAATACCAAATCCCAAATAGGCGCGTTTCTATCAGGCAAAGCCGAAACTAAATTGAGAAGCCCTTCCGTAAAGGGAGAATTATTCGCAAAGGGTTTCATTCATTTATCCACTTCCCAAATTCATACCGTAAAGCCTTTGAATGTAGACATTCCGAAAGGCAGGCTTACTGTTGTTACCGGAGTGTCGGGTTCGGGGAAAACTACTATGGTGCTTGAAAGCCTTGTTCCGGCTCTCGAAGCAAAAATAACAGGCGGCGCACAACCCGCGCACATTCGCGACATAAAGGCCGACGGCATTGCTCACGTAAAGCTCATAGACGCGACGCCGATTGGCGTTAATGTGCGTTCCACGGTAGGCACTTATGCAGGCGTTCACGATGATTTGCGCAAATTGTACGCGAAATCTGCCGATGCAAAAAACAAAGGCTATACGGCGAGCGATTTTTCCTACAATACGGGTTCTTTGCGCTGCAGTAGTTGCGACGGAACTGGCATTGTAAGTTTGGACGTCCAATTCCTGCCCGATGTAAATATTCCCTGCCCCGATTGCCGCGGTTCGCGCTATTCAAAGGCGGCTTACGATGTAAGACTCGAGAACAAGTCGGGCGCGAGTGTTTCCCTTCCCGAATTGATGGATATGGACGTAAATTCGGCAATCGTTTTCTGCAAAGATATGAAAATCGTCGGACAAAAGCTGAATATTCTCAAACAGCTCGGGCTTGGTTATCTCACGCTTGGAGAGGAAACACCGAGCCTTTCGGGCGGCGAGGCGCAGCGTTTGAAATTGGCAAGCGAAATAGGCAAAACTCAGGGGGATTCCGTTTTTGTTTTCGACGAGCCTTCCATTGGTTTACACCCGTTGGACGTTGGGGTGCTTCTCGGTGTTTTTCAGTCCCTGCTTGACAGCGGTGCAACAGTTATAGTTATTGAGCATGATACCGATGTTATTAAAAATGCCGACTACATTATAGATATGGGTCCCGGCGGCGGCGATGCAGGCGGAAGAATTGTGGCAAGCGGTACGCCTTCGGAAATCAAAAGCAACAAAAACAGCATTACCGGAAAGTATTTGTAAGGCAGTCTTCCGTACTGCTTGTTCGGTTTCCCGGTCAAAAAATGCGGATTCGCAACTCAATGCAAATCCGCATTTTTTTGAAAAAGTTAAGATTTTTTTGTGAAGGTGAATTTCTGCCGTTATTTTGAAATTATTAGCAGAATGTCGTTCTCCGTCTTCGAGTCTCTTCCGAGAGGCGAGGCGCCCATTACGACTTTTGCGCTTTTGCCGCCGACGGTAAACGAGCTTCCCAAAGAATAGGATTTGCCGTCAAGAGTAAATGTCGGATTTATAAAAGCCGAATCTTTGTCGTTGAGGGTCATCAGCGGGTAGACGCCGGGCTTGAGCGAGGCGTTTTCGTTTACTATGTCGAAATGTATTGATTTTGCCTTGAATTCGCCGTCGAAGACAACCTTGGGCGCGCTTTCGCCGCTGAGAACAAAGCGCATTTTAAACTGCCACATCTGGGGATTTTCCGTGAATATTTCGTCAACCACCATGCCCGTGCCGAAATGTGCCTGAGTGTTGCCCTTGAATACGATGAGCGGGCCGCAGAGGTCATTGAATTTTACTTCGGGGTGGACGGGAATAATGCAGATTATGCCGCCGAGGGCGTTGAATTTGGTGTCGATAAGCTCGAATGTGGCTATGCCGCCCCAAGCCGATTTTTCCCAATAGTTAAAGCTCAGGTTTTCGCCCAAATCGATATTGCACTTTTCGTACTGCATTTTGCTTGGGTGCATTTCCATTGCTATGCCGTAGCGCAATTTTATGTTGTGCCCCTTTGAAAAAACCAGTTTGGAAACGTTAGTGCTCATATTGCGCCAATAGACGTTTTGGTCAATTTCCACAACCTGACCGTGTCTGAATACGACGGAGTCTCCCGAGGCGGGTTTTGTCTTGTAGTAGTCTGTCTTGTAGTGGAGGTTTCTTCCCCATGTGCAAGTGCTTGTTTTAAAACCCTCTTTGGGCGGCTGTTCGCCTGGCTGGGCTACGAGAAATTCCAAAGCAAATGCCGACGATGCCGCCGCCAAGAGTAAAAATGTGGCTATTTTTTTCATATTAAGCATATTCGCTGTTTCGTACGGATACAATAAACATCTGCCGCCGCCGTCAAGCTTTTGTTAATTTTTCTTTTTGTCTTTAGCAAGCTCCTGGGCGAAAGTAAAGCGCACAAGGGCGTCGAGACGGTCGAGCTCGTCCGGATCTATGCTCGGGGAGCTTCTTGCCGCTTCGGCTGCTTTGACTGCCATTTCCTTTGCCTTTGCAATGTCTTCTTCGGTGAGTTTTGCCACGTTTACGGCGGCTTCTGTAAGCACCGAAACAACGTCGCCCATGCAGCGCGCGTAGCCTTTGTCTATGGCTATGCTTTCGGTTTTGCCCGAAGAATCCGTTATCAAAACCGCCCCTTCGTCGAGCATTGTAATAAGCGGAATGTGTCCGGCCATTATGCCGACTTCCCCGCCCGAGGCGGGCAGCGTCACCATGGAGAGGTCTTGCCCTTTCCACGCCACTCCCTCGGGGGTTATTATTTCAAGAGAAAGCGACATTACTTTGCCTTGTTGCGTTCGTGGGTTTGGAGAACTTCGTCTATGGAGCCTTTGAGGTAGAAGTCGTTTTCGTTGACTTCGTCGAGCTCGCCGTCGAGAATCATTTTGAAGCCGCGGATTGTTTCCGAAACTGGAACGTATTCGCCCTTGATTCCGTTGAATACTTCCGAAACGAACATCGGATGCGAGAGGTATTTCTGAACCTTTCTTGCGCGCGATACAACGAGTTTGTCTTCGTCGGAGAGTTCGTCTATGCCCAAAATCGAGATGATGTCCTGAAGGTCTTTGTAGCGCTGCAGAACAGACTGCACGCCGCGGGCAACTCTGAAGTGTTCCTCGCCGACGATGTCGGGCGAGAGCGCGTTTGAGGTTGACGCAAGCGGGTCGATTGCCGGATATATGCCAAGGGCGGCAATGGAGCGGTCGAGAACTATGGTTGAGTCGAGGTGGGCGAACGTGTTTGCGGGAGCGGGGTCGGTGAGGTCGTCTGCGGGAACGTAGACGGCTTGGAACGACGTAATTGAGCCTTTCTTTGTCGAAGTGATTCTCTCCTGCAAAGCGCCCATTTCCTGAGCCAAAGTGGGCTGGTAGCCGACTGCCGAGGGAGAGCGCCCCAACAGGGCGCTGACTTCGCTACCCGCCTGCGAGAAGCGGAAGATGTTGTCAATAAACAACAGAACATCTTGGGCTTGCGCGTCCCTGAAATATTCCGCCATAGTAAGCGCGGTGAGGGCTACGCGCATTCTCGCTCCCGGAGGTTCGTTCATCTGTCCGTAGACGAGAGCAACCTTTGACTTGTCGGGGTCTTTGGGATCTATGACGCCCGATTCAATCATTTCGTTGTAAAGGTCGTTGCCTTCTCTGGAGCGTTCGCCGACGCCTGCAAATACCGAGAAGCCGCCGTGTGCCTTTGCGATGTTGTGGATTAGCTCCATTATGACGACGGTTTTACCGACGCCCGCGCCGCCGAAAGCGCCGACCTTTCCGCCCTTGAGGAACGGGCAAATCAAGTCTATTGGCTTTATGCCCGTCTCGAGAATTTCGGCGCGCGTGCTCTGCTCTGAAAGCGCGGGGGCGTTGCGGTGGATTGGCAGCCTTTCCTTTGTTGCGATTTCGCCCCTGCTGTCTACTGGGTTGCCCAGTACGTTGAAAATTCTTCCCAATGTGGATTTACCCACGGGAACGCTGATCGGCGCACCCGTATCGACGACTTCCGCGCCGCGGGTCAATCCTTCCGAAGATGTCATTGCCACGGTTCTTACTACGCCGTCGCCAAGCTGCTGTTGGACTTCCAAAACTATCTTTTCCCTTACCGAATTTACTTCGACCGTAGTTTCAAGGGCGTTGTATATGCGCGGAATCGAAGCTTCGTCGAACTTGACGTCGACAACCGCGCCTATGACCTGAATTATGGTTCCTGTATTTTTTTTCGTTTCGTCCATTTTGGGTTCTGTTTTTTTTTAAAGTTAGGAGTTTCCCACCGCCTGCGCCGACGCGGACAACTCGAGAATTTCCGTTGTGATCGCCGACTGGCGCGCTTTGTTGTATTCAAGGGTGAGATTTTGAATGAGAGAGTCGGCGTTGTCGCTGGCGCTTTTCATTGCAACCATTCGCGCGGAATGCTCGCTTGCCTTGGCGTCGAGCGCCATGTAGTGGATTGCCTGATTTATGTAGAAAGCGGGCAGATTTGCCGCTATTTCGTCTACGGAAGGCTCAAAGACAAAGCGCCTGTCTTCCTTGGGGTGTTCCGCAACGTCGAGCTTGTAGGACTGCTTGAGGCGCTTTATAAACCAGTCCATATCGTCCACGGGGGCAATTTTTACAAGAGTAGGTTCTTGGCGCAGCGTGTTTACGAATATCGGGTAGAGCACTTCTATTGAGCCGTAGCCGCCCTCTTTTGCGGTTTTCATTGCAAAATCCGCAATTTTGCGCGTTTCGGAGAATTTTACGTAGTCGCTGATTCTGAAGTTTGCAAGCAGCGTTCTGCCGTTTCTTGCTATGAAGCGCGCCGCGCGCACGCCGACGGAAATGAAGTCGGCGTCTTGGGGAATTTCCGAAAGCGCCTTGAACAGATTTGTGTTCAATCCGCCGCAAAGCCCCTTGTCCGTAGAGAAAACAATAACGAGGCGCTTTGTGCCTTCCGAAAGCTGCAACTTGCGCGCGACAACCCTGCGGATTTCGTCGCCGACGCTTTCGGTGAGATCCATCAGCAACGTGGCGTAGGCGCGACCCAACTCCGCCGTCTGCTGCGCCTTTTTCATTTTAGACGCCGCGACAAGCTCCATCGCATGGGTTATCTGCCCCGTGCTTTTAACCGCTTTTATGCGGTTGCGAATTTCGCGCATTCCCTTCATAAGGCTTTATCCGTTTAGGCGAACGTTTTTTTCCACTGAGTGCACAGGGCGGAAAGTTCCGCCTCTATTTCGTCGTCGAGCTTTTTCCTCGAAAGTATTTTTTCAAAGACCGATGACGCCTTTGATTGCATGAAATCTTCAAATGCAACTTCGGCTTCGGCAATTTTCGGCACGGCGATGTCTGCAAAGAATTCGTGCATGAGCGCCCAGAGAACGACAATTTCCATCTGCACGGTCTTGGGCGAATTGTTCTTCTGCTTCATTATTTCCACGAGCCTGTCGCCCCTGTCTATGATTGCCTTTGTGCGGGCGTCGAGGTCGGAGCCGAACTGCGCGAATGCCGCCAACTCCTTGTACTGGGCGTATTCTCCCTTGAGTTTGCCGGCGACCTGCTTGAAAGCCTTCATCTGCGCCGAAGAGCCCACGCGCGAAACCGAAATTCCCACCGATATTGCGGGGCGGACGCCCTGATTGAACAAGTCGGTTTCAAGGAATATCTGTCCGTCGGTAATGGAAATTACGTTTGTGGGAATGTAGGCGCTGACGTCGCCCTGCTGCGTTTCGATAATCGGCAGCGCCGTGAGCGAACCGTTGCCGTTTTCTTCGTTGAGGCGCGCGGCGCGTTCGAGAAGTCTTGAGTGCAGGTAGAAAACGTCTCCGGGGTACGCCTCTCTGCCGGAGGGGCGCTTGAGCAAAAGCGAAACTTGGCGGTAGGCGGCGGCGTGCTTGGAAAGGTCGTCATAGACAATGAGGGCGTCCATTCCGTTGTGCATAAACCATTCGCCCATTGCGCAGCCGGCGTAGGGGGCAATATAGAGGTTCGCCGCGTTTTCGCTCGCCGAGGCAACCACTATGATTGTGTATTGGAGGGCGTCGTGCTTTTTGAGAAGCTCTATTGTGCGGGCGATGTTGGCGTTCTTTTGCCCTATCGCGACGTAGACGGAATAGACGGGGCGGAAGTCCTTGTCGCCCGAGGCGAAGCCCTCCTTGTTTATCTTTGCCTGATTTATGATGGTGTCGAGCGCGATTGACGTTTTGCCCGTACAGCGGTCGCCGATGATGAGCTCGCGCTGTCCGCGGCCTACGGGAATCATTGAGTCTATCTCGAGAATGCCCGTTTGAAGGGGCTGGTTGACCGACTTTCTCGGCAAAATTCCGGGGGCGATTTTTTCCACGGGGTAAAATTCGTCGGCTTTGATTTCGCCCTTTTCGTCGAGCGGTCTGCCGAGCACGTCAACCACCCTGCCCAAGAGACCCCTGCCTACGGGCACGCTCAAAAGCTTTCCCGTGGTGCGGCCTTCGTCGCCTTCGTTGAGCGAGGACGTGTCGCCGAGGAGAACGCAGCCTACTTCCGTTTCTCCGAGGTTGAGGGCAATGCCGAAAACGCCGTCTTTAAAGGCTATCATTTCGTTGTACATGACCCTGCTTAACCCGTCGAGGCGCGCGACGCCGTCGGCAAGCGCCACTATTTTGCCGACATTGCTTCGGCGGCTTTGGCTTTTAAGCTCCCGTATTTTTGAATTTATTTCGTTTAAAATTTCGTCCATTTTTACCCCAATTTGTAGGATTTAGAAAAGTTCCAGTTCGGAGAGTTCTTCGGAAACAGACCTCTCGAAGATGTCGTCGCCTATTTTGACGCGCACACCGCCTATGAGCGCGCGGTTGACTTCGGTTGTTATCCCGACGCGCGAACCCGCAACGCGGCGTATCTTTTCAGACAGCTTTTCCTGCGCGGCTTCGGAGAGTTCGCCGGAGGTTTCTATCTTTGCCGACATTCCGTGCAGAAGCGGTTTGAGCCGCCTCGAGAATTCCTTCAAAATTGCGATTTTATCGGAATATTCGCCGTTGTTTTCAATGTAGGCGCACACTGCGCGCACGCGGTCGGCGCTGACGAATCCGTCGGCGTCGAGCGAGAGCGAAATCAGGAGTTTTGCTTCCGAAGAAATATCCACTTTTTACATCTCCAGTTTTTCGGCGGCAATTTCGGCGAGCTTGGAGCGCTGGGCGTCGGTGAGAACCTCCTCCACTGCCTTTGCCGCGGCGTCGGCGGCAAGCTTTGCAAGCTCCTGCTTTAGTTCCCGCCTGATTTGCTGCCTGCGGTTTTCCATTTCCGCTTCGGCTTTCGCACGGGTTCGCTCGGCCTCTTTGCGCGCGGTTTCCACGGCGCTTTCTATTGCCTTTCTGGCCTCTTCGCGCGCCTGCCTGAGCACGTCCGCGCTTTCGGCGGCGGCGGCGGCGAGTTTTTCGTCCGCATTTTTCTGGGCTTGGGCAAGTTCGGCGGCGGCGCGTTTGGCGTCGTCAAGGCCTTTTTCTATTTCGGCTCTGCGGGTATCCGCCGCGCGAATGACCGGTCTGAACACAAAGTAGTACAGGGCGGTCGCAACGATGGCGAACGAGAGCGCCTGACTTGCCAAAAGCTCCCATTTTATTCCGAAATCCGCCAAAAACGCCAGCGGAGATTCCGATGCCGCCAATATTGTCAACATGGCCGGCTCTCTTTATTTACCGAGGAACAATGCGTAGAAGGCGACAGCTTCGGCTAGCGCCATGCCCAAAATGGCAAGCACCATAACTTTGCCCGAAGCTCCGGGGTTTCTGCCGACGGCCTCTACCGCCTTTGCGCCTACAAAACCCACGCCGAGCGCCGCACCGAGGCAGCCGAGCGCGCCCTGAATGCTTCCGCTAATGTTAACTTGATTTACGGTTTCCGCTATTATGTCTATCATTGTTTTTCCTTGATTTTAAGTTTGAATTCTATTCTTCGTCTCCCTTGGTGAGCAGCCCTATGTACACTGCGGTAAGCAGTGTGAAAAGAAACGCCTGAATAAGCCCGATGAGAATTTCCAAAAGGTAGAAGGGCAGCGGGATTGTCCACGAAAATACGCGCGGGAGCGACACCGCTATTTCGTGCATATTTTCCATCAGGACTTCGCCGCCGAAATTGTTGCCGAACAACCTAAACGACAGCGATATAAGCCTCATTATTATGGAGATTATGTCTATGCACCCGACGGCAAAAAACACCGCAAAAAGCGCAATATAGACGGGCTTTGCAACTTCGGCGGGGTTTGCCTTGTTGCCGAACGTATCGGCGATGAAATGTTTCGGACCCGCGTATTTCCACACAAAGTATATCCACGCGCCGAACGAGACAATGGCAAGGGCAAGCGTTGTGTTGAGGTCGGTATTTGCGGGGCGAATTAGCGGGACGAACGAACCGTTTTCGTTAAAGCCCACGCTGCCGACCCCGGGAAGAAGTCCGCTCCAATTCATTATCAGAATGTAGCAGAAAAAGCCCGAAAGCAGGGCGAATGCCCCCTTGAACGCCTTTGCGCCCATTATCGGCTCAAACGTTTCGCGCGTGAAATCTACGATTTTTTCCACCACAAGCTGCCCGTTCGACGGCACAAGCTTTGCCCCGCCGCGAATCATGAATCTGAAGGCGGCAATGATTACGAACGTGAAAATCCACGTGGTGAGCATTGAATTTGTAATAGGCAGACCCGCAATTTCAAAAAGCGGCGCGCCCTTTACTTCGGAGGCTTCTAGAGTCGACGCCGAAGCTGCCAACGTTCCCGCCGCAACCGACGCTTTCAATATAGTTTTTTTCAAATCCATGGCAACCGCGTTTATGGGGGGACGATTTTTTTTCAAAAAGAAGGGGTGTCAAGTTTTTTTATTTCTTAAAATGTCCATTTTTGTATGTTTTTGTCTTTTTGGGGCAAAACGGTGCGGTTCTCTCAATCGTGTGAGAACTGAAGGTGCGGCGGCGGGCTCTTCGGCGGGCGGGAAACGGCGGTTATTTGTGCAAGTTTTAATGGCGGGTGGGTTTGGGCGGCGGGCGTTTGCAGGAGGGGTTGGGGGCGCTTTTGTTTTTCGGTAAAATCCTTTTATATATAATGGACATTTTCGGCGAATGATTCTTGCGGGGGTAATGTTGTGTGGCTGTGCGTTTTTTCTTGAACCGAAGTGTAAAAGGGTAATTATCGCCGAAATGCTCGAATTGAACAAAGTTTACGATGTCGTTGTGTGCGGCGCCGGACATGCCGGATGTGAAGCAGCCCTTGCAGCCGCCAGAATGGGCGCGCAGGTTCTTCTTGTTTCGGGGAATATAGATACCGTTGCGCAGATGAGCTGCAATCCGGCAATAGGCGGTTTGGCGAAGGGGCACATCGTGCGCGAAATTGACGCCCTCGGCGGCGAAATGGCGGTCAATGC
>DAVZIV010000003.1:0-19714 GCA_052273125.1 Candidatus Merdousia sp.
GCGTGTAGTCGGCTTGCGCGCCCTCGCGCTTGAGCAGGAATAGCTCAAATGCCGCGAATTGCGCGGGGTCGAAACGCAGGCACGTCGAGCCGTCGGGCAGTCGGTAGTGCAAGTCGGTGCGAATCCAGTCCAAGACGGGCATAAAATTGTATATTATAATTTTTATGCCGCATTGCGCCAAGTTGCGAATGCTTGTCTTGTAGTTTTGAATGTGGCGCTGAAAATCGCCCGTGCGGGTTTTGATGTCCTCGCTCACGGGCAGGCTTTCGACCACGCTCCAGCGAAGACCCGCATTTTCCACAATTTGCTTGTGGCGCATAATGGCATCGACACCCCAGACCTCCCCGTAGGGAATGTCGTGCAGCGACGTGTACACGCTTTCCGCGCCCGACTGGCGAATGAACTCCAGCGGAACTTCGTCTTTGGGCCCGTACCAGCGGAAGCCCTCCTCAAGCATAAAACGCCTGTCCATACTACACTCCCGAGAAGCACGAGAAACCGCCGTCGATTGCCATAATCGTGCCCGTTACAAATTTCGACGCGTCGCTTAGCAGATAGTGCACCGCGCCGTGAATTTCGTCGGCGTTGCCGAACCTGCCGAAAGGCGTCTTGTTGATGACCGTCTGACCGCGAGCCGTGAAAGAACCGTCGGGGTTTGTAAGAAGCGCCCTGTTCTGGTTGCTGATGAAAAATCCGGGGGCGACGGCGTTGACGCGCAGCCCCTCGCCGAACTTCTTGGCGAACTCCACTGCCAACCCCTTCGTGAGGTTGTCAACCGCCGCCTTTGCGTTGGAATAGCCCAAAACTCGCGTGATTGCGCTGCCTGCTGTCATGGAGGAAAAATTGACGATATTGCCGAATTTCTGCGCCTTGAAGATTTCGCCGAAAACCATAGTCGGCAAAAGCGTACCCTGCAAGTTGAGCTTTACGACGGCAGCCCACTGGTCTACGTCGAGGTCGAAAAACGTCTTGTCGGGGGCGATTGTTGCGCCCGACATATTGCCGCCCGCGCCGTTTACAAGGGCGTCGAGACGCCCGTACTTTTTCATTATGTCGGCGCGCGCGCGTTCGAGAGACGGACGGTCGAGAACGTTGCAAACGCAGGCGAGATGGTCGCCTTCAACGCCCTCCATTGCCTGCGCGAGCTTTTCGGCGCTTCTGCCCATAAATGCAACCCGCGCGCCCTGCGAGGCCAAATAGAGCGCCAGAGAACCAGCCAGAACGCCCGTCGAGCCCGTGACGGCTACCACTTTGTTTGAAATATCGAACAACTCGTTCATTGTGTGTTTTTAATGTTTTTTATTTTTAAATAATAAGGCGGAAACGACCACCAGCGCGAAGAACGCCGCAAACAATATCGGGCCGGCGACTCCGATTTTCTGGTACAAGACCCAAATGCTTGAGACAGAGCTTGCCGCCAGCGAGCACGCCATAAGCGCGTTCCAGACAACGCGCGCGCCGCCCTCGGGGCGTTCTCCGCCCAAAACTTTTTTGCTGTTGATGAGGAAGACGAACGCGCCGTAGGCAATGGGCAATAGCACCGCAGCCATTACGCCAGCGTAGATTACCAGCCACATTCTCGCGCCCTTGAAGAACACCGAAGCCGCCGCCGAAAGCAGAATCAGAGAAGACCCGCCAATCTGCCACTTTGCGTTGCCGCCGCGCTTGAAAATTTCGCTAAAGCACAGCCCGCAAATGAGCATATTCATCAAGACGGCGTTCATTGCCATACCCAAGACGCCGAAGCCGAAAATGTAGCGGGCAACGTCTTCGCCCACGAGAGGCTCGAGCGTCTCGGCGAGGTTGGAGGCGTCGCGCTTGACGAGCATTGCGGCAAGCTCCTTGTCAGTCTTGCAAAGCGAGTTTCTTGCGGCGTCTTTTTGCGCGGCGGAAAATTCGGCGTACTTTTGCGCTCCCGCAATGTCGGCCGCGCGGGCGTCCAAGAGCTTTACGTAGCCGTCTACGAGATTGCGGGCGGGCTCGACTTTCGCGCCGTCAACGACTGCCGGGACAAGCTCTCCTCCCGCTATTGAAGATTCCGCCAGCCCCTTGGCGGGAGTCGCGTGAAACTGCGACGCCGCGGCAATGACTATGCACGATGTCGCCAGCAAAAACGGAATGAAAAGCCCCGTCGCGAGGTCGAAAATTGCAAGCCCGCGGAAATCCTTGTCCCAACCCTTTTTGAGCATGGAATACGGGAAGAGGAATGTCATATTTATACCGACGGCCATAGCCGCCGCCGAAATCACGACATCTATCTGCTGCGAAACAATCATATCCGACCAAAACTTCGCGCCGCCCGCATCGAGGCGCGAAATGTATTCCATAAAGTCGGCGCTCGGCGCGGTGAATACCGAAAAGTTGGGAACAAAGCCCTCTGCGACCCTGCCCCAGTCTATCTTTCCGCCTACCCAAAGACTTATTACCACGCCGAAGAAGCAAACCACTATCGCCGCAACGGAAAGTTTTATAAACAGCTCGAAAATCTTCATTCCCTTGCCGCCCGCCGCGTAGACGGCGGTCATTGAAATTCCCAAAATAAACAAAGCCGCCGTGATTGCCACTTCAAGCCCGACGGACGGCGCGGCTTTCATCTGGCAGAGATTCTGCGTTATTGCCGCCACGCCGAGGGCAAACTGCGGCCACGCGAACACGAGGCACGCCAACATAGAGCCAATCGCCCAGCCGTAGCCGAGAACGGGCGTTATGTTGGAATTTATCGCCGCCATCGGCTCTTGCGCTATGGAAAGCGTCACATACGAAATGCCCGCAAGCATTACTATGCCCAAAATCATTGCAAAGGGCTGAAGCCACATAAAGCCCAAGCCGCCCAAGACGCCCAAGTAAAGTGCCGAAGCCAGAGAGCCGCCGCCGAGCGTCGTGGCGCTCTGCAACCACCCGGGACCCGAGAGCCTGCAAAATGCGCCCAGTTGCGCCGCTTTGCCCTTTTTGCGGGCGTCGAGAATTATGCGGCGTTGTGTCTGAAGTTTGTCGTTTTCCATATTATGCGTGTTGTTCTGCCGTTTGTTGGGCTTTTAGTGCAAGTTCGGCAGCCTTGAAGGCGTGCTCCTGCGTCATTGCATTTTGTGTGCCGTTTAAGATGTCCAAAATAAACCTGCCGAAGAACAGGAAGTTCATTTTGCGGCAGTCTATGCGGCGCGTTTTGTCCGCGCCGGTGATATAGAGAATTTGGTCGGGATTTTCGGGAGACGAATAGTCTATGTACTTTCTGATTTCGATGTAGCCCTTCGTCCCCAAAATGAACGTTCGGCCGTCGCCCCAGACGGGCAGTCCGTCGGGCGTAAACCAGTCTACGCGGCAGTAGCAAGACGCCCCCGTATCGGTGGCAAGCGATGCCTCGCCGAAATCCTGCAATTCGGGAGTGTCGGGATTGGCGAAATTTGCAACGCGCGCAAAGTTTATGGAAGCGTCGGACGCGCCCGAAAATTCCAAAAACTGCTCGAACTGGTGTGAGCCTATGTCGGCGAGTATTCCGCCGTAGCGTTCGCGCTTGAAAAACCAGTCGGGGCGCTGTTGTTTAGAGAGCCTGTGCGGCGCCATTATAAGCACCTGCAAGACTTTGCCGATTGCCCCGTTTTTTACCAACTCGTTTGCAGCCTCCGCCGCCTGATTGTGGATTCTCTCGGCATAATAGGGCATATATTTAAGCCCCGTTTTGGCGACGAGCGCGCGGGCGGCGTCAAGCTGTTGGAGCGTGGTAAACGGCGGTTTGTCCACAAAATAGTGCTTGCCCGCGTTTAGAACTTTTTCGCCGAGGGCGAACCTGTCGGCGGGAACGGACGCCCCCGCAACGCACACAATGCGCGGGTCCTGCAAAATCTCCTCCAGGGACGCCGCAGACTTTGCTTCGGGGAAGCGCTTTTGAAATTCGGCGACCTTTTTCGGATCGGGATCCCAAACGAGGGCGCACTCCGCCCCCGCGTTTATCAGCCCGCGCGTCTGCGCGTAAATGTGCCCGTGGTCGAGCCCCGCGGCGGCGAAGACAAAATCTCCCTTTTGGCAGACGGCCTCGCCCGAACCGTCGGGAACGTAGTCGTACCCGCTAAAATGTTTTGCCATTTTATCTGAAGGATTTTGTAAATTCCGTGATGAAATCGGTGTCGACCTTTTCCCTGAACTTCGACTGCGCCGTTTTTTGCGCGAGAAGCTTTGCGTAGGCCTCGTCGTCGAAGGGGAAGCTTACGTCGGCATTCGTCCAGCTTGAAAGCAGCATTGCGTTTGCAAGACAGACGGAATTGTAGCCCTGCTGCGCGTCGAAATCAAACGCCGCGCCAGAATCGACTGCTGCGGCGAAATTGCCGATTACGCCCGAGTGCTGCGCGCCCTTGCCGTCGAAAGACTCCTCTGTTGTGGTGCATTCGGGAGTGCCGAAGACGTATTTTGTGTTGCGGGTGTAGTCCGAAAGGCTGTCGAAACGGGTGATTTTGAGCTTGTCGTTTTCGGCAACTACAAAGCCCCTGTCGCAGGCTATTTCAAGGCGGTTTGTTCCGGGAAATTCGCCCGTAGCCGTCGCGAAGGTCGCCGTCATATTGTCGGGAAATTCAAAGTAGGCGGTGGCTTCGTCCTCAACTTCTATGTCGTGGTATTTGCCGAATTTGCACCACGCGCGCAGCTTTTTGGGCATGCCGAAAACCCATGCGAAAATGTCGATGTTGTGTATCGACTGGTTGATGAGCGCGCCGCCCGCTTCGCCCTTCCACGTTCCGCGCCAGCTGCTGCTTGTAAAGTAGATTTGCGGGCGGTACCAGTTTGTCATAAACCACGACGCCCTGTTGACGCGCCCCAGCTCGCCCGAAGAGACAAGCCGCTTGACTCTCGCATACAGGGGCGTGGTGCGCTGGTTGAGCATAACGCCGCAAACTTTGCCCTTGGATTTCGCCGTTTCGACAATCCTGCGGGCGTCGAACGAAGTGAGCGATACGGGCTTTTCAATGAGCACGTGTTTGCCGGCCTCGAGACATCTCTCGGCAAGCTCGAAATGGTTGAAAGAGGGCGTGGCGACGAGTACCGCCTCGACATTCGGGTCATTGAGCATATCGTCGACATTCGAGTACGCCTTCAAGCCCGCGAATTTCACGGGGTCTATGTACTTTTCGTCGCAGACGCACGCAATTTCGACGCCCGAAACTTTGCCGTCCTGAATGTTTTTAATGTGCATGGAGCCGATTGCCCCCAGACCTATAACGCCCAATTTCATTTTTTATTCTCCTTGTGTGTTGCGGTTGTGTCTTCTCCGAACGGTTATTTTGAAAGCGATTTGAGCACTTCAGACGCCTCGCGAGCCTGCGCCTCGATAACGTCGAACTGCCCGCCCGAAATCTGGTCGGCCTTGGCAAGCCACGAGCCGCCGACTGCCGCAATCAGCGGGTCGGAAAGCATTTCCGCCAAATTGTTGATGTTTACGCCGCCCAAGGGCAGGAATTTGATTCCCAAATGTTTGTAGGGGGCTGCAATGGTCTTGAGGTGCTTGATGCCGCAGCTTGCCGCAGGGAAATATTTGAGCATTTTGCAGCCGTTTTCCAGCGCAATTTCGATGTCGCTGGGGGTGAAAATCCCCGGGCCGAAAGGCAAACCGATTTCGTTTGCCTTTGCAATCACGCGCGCGTTGGTTCCGGGAGCTACGCCGAAGCATGCGCCCGCGTCCTTGGCGGCAACTGCCTGTTCGGGAGTCAAAACCGTGCCCGCGCCTATGTAGACTTCGGGAAGGGCTTTTCTGATTGCCTTTATGCAGTCCAGACCCGCGGGCGTGCGCAACGTCAATTCTATCGCCGAAATTCCGCCCTTTACCAGAGCCTCCGCCGTGGGAACGGCGTCTTTTACGTCGGCAATAGTGCAGACGGCAACCAATTTTCTGTTTTCAAATTCTGTCATTATGGACATTTTTATATCTTTCTTTTTGTTTTGTTGTTTGTAAATTGAAAGCCGGACTTTAGACGATTTTTGCCGGCAATTCCACAAAATTTTAAACTATCTGTCTACGCGCGCCGAACCGCCGCCTGCAAGCTTTTCCACCTCGGTCTTTGTGGCGGTGCTGGTGTCGCCGGGAGTAGTCATTGCCAGCGCGCCGTGAGCCGCGCCGTACTCGACGGCAGCCTGCGGGTCGCCAAGCTCCATCAAACCGTAGACAAAGCCCGAAGCAAAGCTGTCGCCGCCGCCGACTCTGTCGAAAATCTCGAGATTTTCGCGCTTTTTGGATTCGTAGAATTTCCCGTCCGTCCAGCAAATTGCGCTCCAGTCGTTTATTGTGGCTGTTTTTACCTTGCGCAGCGTAGTGGCAACCGCCTTGAAGTTCGGGTACGCCTTGACGACCTTTTCAATCATCTTCTTGAAGGAGGCTACCTGCGGGTTTGAAATGTCTTCGCCCAAGCCCTCCACTTCAAAGCCCAAGCAGGCAGTGAAGTCTTCCTCGTTGCCAATCATTACGTCTACGTATTTGGCAATCTCTTTGTTGACTTCCTGCGCCTTCGCCTTGCCGCCGATTGCCTTCCAGAGCGAGGGTCTGAAGTTGAGGTCGTAGGAGACTATCGTGCCGTACTTCTTTGCGGCTCTGACCGCCTCCAAAATGACTTCGGGAGTCGTTTCCGAAAGCGCGGCAAAAATTCCGCCAGTGTGCAGCCACCTGACGCCGCACTTGCCGAAGATGTATTCCCAGTCTATGTCGCCGGCCTTGAGGCTCGACGCCGCGGAATGCCCCCTGTCGGAACAGCCGACCGCGCCGCGCACGCCGAAGCCGCGCTCGGTAAAATTGAGCGAATTGCGCACGGTTCTGCCTACGCCGTCGCTTTCGAGCCACTTGACGAAAGACATATCGACGCCGCCCTGCAAAATGAAATCTTCAAGCAGCAACCCGACTTCGTTTTTGACTATCGCCGTTGCGACAGCCGCGCGAAGCCCGAAACACCTGCGCAGGCCGCGCGCCACGTTGTATTCGCCGCCGCCCTCCCAAACTTTGAAAGAACGCGCGGTTCTTATCCTGCCCTCGGAGGGGTCGAGGCGCAGCATAACTTCGCCCAGCGAGATAATGTCGAAAGCCGTTTCCTGTTTTGATTTAGTTTCCACCATGACCGTTTCAAATTTGACGGGATTTTTAGCACAGCCGAAACATTAGTCAAGCATTTTCTCAAACGTTTGAGGACTCAAAAAAAAGAAACATCTTCTCATAAAAAGAAAAACACATTCACGGTACCGAGCAAATATCCCGCAACAAGAAATGCCAACAAAAGTACAGTGATATTCGCTGTCAAAGCGGCGACTTGCGCTGCGCGCATCGCCGCGCCAAATGAAAAAAAAATTCGCGGACGCGGAATCCACATGCAAAAATACCAGTCTTGTGGTATTCGCTGTCAAAGCAAAGCAAATGCCCTGCGCCAAAAGATAAAATATTGACAAGAGGAGGGAAAGGGAAGAAAGTTCGCGGCGAAAAGCGATAGTTTTCCGTTCAAACGGAAGAGCCGTGAGTGCAGGAAGAAATGCCCGCGCAATTCGGCCGCGGTCGCGCCTCTGTAATTCGGAGAAAATGGAGCTTCAATGGCCACTGCCACAAGCGGGAAGGCGAAGCCCCAAAAAGCAAAAAGCTTGCCCGATAAGCCAGAAGACGAGTCGGAAAACGTTGCCTAAAACATCACGCGCAATGAAGTTTGAGGCACCGACGGGCAAAATATTCGCCAATCTCTTCGACGGGAAACCCCGAATCGAAAAAAGAGCGATACATTCCGTTTGTGTGTTTTTGGCTTCAACGCGCATAACAACACAGACAGGAACGAAAATGAAAATATCGAAAAAATTTGCGGCAGTCGCGATTGCTGCCGCCCTCTCAATGTCGGTATCCAGCGCACAAGGCGTCTTCGACTTTGAAAACATAACAAGCGGCACGGCGCTCTCGACAAAAACGGGCGACGCACCCAACTGGGGCAAGTGGGATTCAAAACCCAAAGGCTCTTCCTACGGAATCAAATCGACAACGGGCGCAACGGGCAAGCTCACAGTATCGGGCGAATACACGGGCGGCGTAGTCTCGAACTCGAAAAGCAACACGGGCAAAGACTACATGGCAGACTTGGATACCGTAATAGGCGGGGCGTCCTCGGGCAACAACTACGGCGTATTGTATATGACGACAGCCTACGCGAGAAAACCCACGGAATACGGTAAGAGGACCTACTACACAACAAGCGAAATTTTCTGCATGGACAACACCCGCGAGGAATATCTCGACAACATCGACGTGTTCGACTCCCAGTGCTTCCTCACCGATACAAAGACAAAATTCTCCACAATAGACGTCGCCATGACGGGCTACACCTACGATGTCCTGCTCAACGGCAACAAATACATGGGCGAATTCGACAGCGACGAAGACGGCAATGTCACCTACAACAACATAACAAACAACACGGACTCGTTCTTTGTAATCCGCATGTACGGCGTTATAGACGCGGCGGCAAAAACGCTCACGGAAAACTATGTGGACGTTGTCCTCGCCCAGAATACAGGCGGTTCCTATTTCTTCAAAACGGATTGGAACAAGAATATAGACCTCTCCTCCATCAACGGCGAAAACGGGCTCGACGGCATATTCTTTGAAGCGATGAGCTCGTTCGGCAGCGGCAACGGAATCAACGCCCCCGCATACGTTGCAATCGACAACATCACAACAATGGCAATCCCCGAGCCTTCTACATACGCGGCGTTCTTCGGTCTGATTGCACTTGCGTTTGCCGCCTACAACAAACGCTCCCGCAAATAATTTTATCGTGCGGCGCGGCGATGCGCGTAGAGCAAATCGCCGCTTTGCCCCGCTCGGCGGGTTTCGATTCTGTGGCGCACGGATTTTTCTCCCGAAAAATATTCCGTGCTTTGACAGTGAAACCGCCGAGTGGGTTCACTGTCAAAGCGGGGGAAATATTTCGCGGACGCGAAATCCCCCGCGCCAAACGATAAAATATTGACAAAGGAGGAAATGTCGGAAAAATTCCCGCATAAGTTCTTTTCAGAAAGCCGTTGTACGCGGCTTTAGATGGCGACGCATAGAGTCAAACGGAAGAGCCGTGAGCGGGGGCGGAAGCCCATCGCAATTCGGCCGCGGTCGCGCCTCTGTAATTCGGAATGGAAACGTTCAAGAGCCACTGCCTCTGCGGGCGGGAAGGCGAATGTTTCGGGACAAAATACCCACCCGATAAGCCAGAAGACGAGACTCTACGCGCTGCTCGCGAATTTCTCGCGCATGGAAATTCGGGGCGCATTGGAGAAAATAATCGGGCATTTTTTGTTTGGGTTCGGTTCCTCTTCTGCCTCTGTGTTCCGCAGTTTTTTTTGCGCGAAACATCAAAACAGGAGGTAGAGAAAATGACATACAAAAACATATTGGCAGCGGCGCTTGCGGCGTCGTTATCACTGAGTCTGGCAAACGCGAAAATCGTCTTCGATTTTGAAAACTTGGCGGACGGCTCGCCCGTGTCAAGCAGCACGGGTGTATCGACAGGCTGGACATCGGGCGGCAACACGTGGTCGAGCAGCGCAAGCGGCGACGACTCGCTCTTCGCCCATTTGACGGCGTCGGGCTACTACAACGGCGGCGTGATTTCGAACTCGAAAACAAATACGGGCAAAACGGCTCGCGCAGACTTGGATACAATAAAAGGCGGCGCGGCTTCGGGCAACAACTACGGCGTGCTCTACTTAACGGGCTACAATTCGAGCGACGCCTCTAAAAACACATATACAACAGCCTCGGGCAAAATCGCATACAAGTCGCAATTCGGATACAACGAATACGTTGCGGGAGGCTCAAAATTCGTCTCCGAAATAATGTCGTCATCGCTTGTTTTCGACTCCGCCGTGCAGGTCGGCAGCATAGACGTTTCTATGACAAAGTTCACCTACTTCGAACTGGACAACCCCGACAACCACAACAACTTTATGGGGATTTTCTTCGAAGACGAAGACGGCAACAAAACATACAACAGCCTGAACAACAACAAAGATTCGTTCTTCGGCGTGCGCATCTTCGCATTGGACGAAAACTACGAAATTGCCGACGAAAGCAACTTCGTTGAGCAAATCCTCGCCTACAACGACAACGGCAGCGTCTACTTTGAGCTCGACTGGAAAACAATCGACATCTCAAAGTTGAATGCGGGCACAGGCGCGTTCGGTCTGGCGTTCCAAATCGTCTCCTCGTTCGGCAACGACTACGGAATATCCGCCCCCTCCTACTTGGCAATAGACAACATTGCAAGCATTCCCGAACCCGCAACTTTCGCGGCGGCATTCGGAGCAATGGCTTTGGCAGTCGCGGCATACCGCAGAAGAAAATAACGCCCGCAATGACAAAACGCCTTCAACTCTTGGCAACGCTCTCCGCCGCCGCACTTTCGGCAGGCGCGGCATTTGCCGAAGAGACGCCCCCCGCGGAAGCGTCGGGGGCGGAGGGCGTTTTGGAATCGGTGGAATCGCGCGGGCTCGACATTTCGGCTGCGGGGCTGTCTGAGCCCGAAAATTCCACACTCATAACCTCCGACGAAATTTCGCAGACGCTTTCAAATTCGATTCCCGAAATTTTGACAAAGCTTACAACCGTCAGACTCGTCGGCTACACGGGCAACCCCAACGACGGACAGCTTGCAATGCGCGGCTTCGGCGAAAACTCTCAGCTGCGCATTTCGGTAATTGTAGACGGCGTGCGCTACAACAGGGAGGATATGAACGCCGTGCCGTGGCTGCAAATTCCCACGGCAAACATAGAAAGCATCGAGGTTCTGCGCGGGGCAAACAGCGCAAGATACGGCAACAACGCAGTGGCGGGCGTCGTCAAAATAAAGACAAAAGACGTTTCCGACAAAGACACGCTCTCGCTTTCGGGGATGTACGGCTCGTACGGAACGTACGACGCCGAAGCGTACGGCTCGGTCGCGCGCGGCGACTACTTTGCAACCGTCAACGCCCGCCGCTTCTACACCGACGGCTACCGCGATTTTTCCGAAAGCCGCGCTAACAACTACGGCGCGACGGTCGGCTGCTTCATCGACGAAAACAACACATTCTACATCAGGGGCGCCTACAGCGACACCTACACGGAATTTCCCGCGGCGACATCGTACCAGCAAATGCTCGACAACCCGCGCTACGCCAACGGCAAAAATTTCACCTACGAATGCTCTTCGTACACAATATCGGGAACGTTCGAGCACGATTCGGCAAGGTCGAAAGGCTTTGCCACTTTCAGCTTCGACTCGTACGAGCGCGACATTCTCTACCCCAAAAGCCGCTACCCCGTCAATGACGACCAGCTCATGTACGCCTTCGCCTCCGAGTTCGAGACCGAAGTCGCCCGCGACCTTCGCCTATACGCCGGACTCGATTGGCGCTATACCACGATGGCACTCTACAACGACGCCGTCAAATACCTCGGCAGAAGAATTCCGGGGGTGGAGCCGCCCCCAAGCCTCCCCGGGAAATACCTGCATTACAGGGCGCTCGACGCCGATGTTGAACGCTTCGACATCGGCATAAAGGCGGGCGGAATATACGAGATAACCCAAGAGCTCTCCTCCGACATCTGCGCGCGCTTCGACGCCGCAAACACCGCCGTAGACTACACCGAGCGCAAAGTCGATATGCGCACGAAAACCGCCTACATCAGCCAGCAATACGACCGAGACGTCTGGCAAAAAGGCGGCGCTTTCACCGCGGCGCTCAACTACAAGATTGACAAAAATTCGTCGGCATACCTGAAATTCGACCAGCTTTTCCGCTACCCATCGACGGACGAAATAGCCCTCTACTGGGGCTACAGCGGCGCGGACTACATAATGTTCAACCCCGACCTTTCGCCCGAAACGGGGCAAAACATAGAACTCGGCTACAAATACGAGGGCGAAAATTTGACGGTCAACGCAAGCCTCTACGCCCTGTTTATGCAGGACGAAATAATGTGCCTTTACACCGACACCGCCGCGGGAACGCTCGTCAACGACAACGCGCCCGACACCCTGCGTCTGGGCGCCGACCTCTACGCAAAATACGACATCGGGCTCGGCGGAACGTACGCGGGCGCTTCGCTCGTGGACGCGCGCTTTACCGAGGGCAAATACGACGGCAATTTCATTCCGCTCGTGCCGTGGTTCAACTGCTTCGCGGGCGTGTTCGTGCGCCCGATAGACCGCGTGGTTTTCGCGGCGCAGTGCAACTACGCGACAAACCAGTATTCGGGCTCGGATATGAAAAACACCGAAAGAAAAATGCCCGAATACGTCACGCTCGACCTGCGCCTTAACATAAAATGCTGCGACTACGCGTGGGTGTATATGGCGGCCGAAAACGTCCTCGACGAACACTACGCGCTGGCGGCATTCGGCTCGTACTACCCCGCAATGGGCAGAATGCTGAAAATAGGGTTCAACATCAAATTCTAACCAAAATACATTTATGAAAAAAGCACTCCTACTCCTTGCAACATGCGCCCAATGCTTCGGGGCAAGCTACTTCAACAACAATTCCGTCGCCCCAAACGGCGAAAAAATCCATCAGGATTTGAGCGCCTACGAGCTCTATTTCGGCGGCGCGGCACAGGCGGGCTCTTCAAGCCCCACATACAACAGCGCAATATTCTACAAACGCAACATCATCAAGGGCTGGGCTACGGGCTACAAAGACCTGCACTACGGAACGGCAAGCTCCAACACCGTCGCCGATAAATGGAAGACGCCCGAAAAGAGCCTCGGCGCAGTTACTACGAGCGAGCCTACCGAAGGCGTGGTCTGCCTCGGAGACGGCGGAACAATCACCTACACGTTCGGCACCCCCATCGTAAACGGCAGCGGCGTTGACTTTGCCGTATTTGAAAACGGCTTCGACGCCAACTACCTCGAGCTCGGCTACGTTGAAGTTTCCTCCGACGGCGTGCACTTTGTGCGCTTCCCGAATTTTTACCTCGGCGAAACCGAAGTCATAGATATGGACATGACCGAGGCGGGCGACGTCTACCCCGAAGACGTCTACAATTTGGCGTCGAAATACGAAAGCGGATACGGGCACGGCTTCGACCTCGGCGAGCTTGAATACGCCTACAACTACGCCCTCACCGACGGCAGCGCGTTTTCCGGCGAATACAAAAAAAGCCTCTTGGACAACTTCGGATTTTTGGATTTGAACAATGTCCAGTACGTCAAAATAATAGACATCTACGGCGACGGTTCGTGCGTAGACAGCGAAGGGCACCCCATCTACGACCCGACCGGCCCCAACAACGAAGCCCCCGGTATCGACATCAAAGGAATCGGCGTAATCAACACAATCCCCGAACCCGCAACATACGCGGCTCTCTTCGGCGCTGCCGCCTTGGCGCTTGCCTTGCGCAAAAGAAATTGCCGTTAGCCCGCACGCGCTCGGACGCGGCAAGCGCGCCCTTAAAAAAATTACGGAACAAAATTTTTTGAAAATTATCTTGATAAGTTAGGCAAATCTAACTTATTATCCAGACAAGATGAAAAAATACGGAAAACTCGGCGGAATAAAAATTTCAAACCTCTTCAAAGTCTTCGAGAAACGGGAGGGCGAAATATTGAAGGATATGCTTCCGTCGTTTTCGGGCGTGCTTGAGGTAAAGCACTACATAAAGGGGCGACTGCGCGTGAAAATTCCCGCTATAAAGGGCAGCGCGCAAACCGCGGAATTTATGGAAAAGGCGCTTTCGCCGATAGCGGGAATGAAGTCGGTATCGGTAAACCCGCTGCTGGGCACGGTTCTGCTGGAATTCGACGAGGCTGCGTTGAGCCCCGAAATAGTCATAACGGCGCTTTCGCGCTGCTTCAATTTCGACGCCGCCGTAAAAAACCGCAAATCGATTTTGGGAAAAGAGCTCAAACTTTTCCGATTTGCCATTGACCAAGCCGTTCTGAAAAAAACGTGCGGCATTCTGGATATACGCTCGGCGATGTCGCTGCTGCTGATATTCCAGCTAATCAGGGGCATTGCAAGCTGGCGCATGGGTTCGCTGCAACAGCCCCAGACGAAAAAATCGCCCTTCCCGATAAGCTTGGTCTGGTGGCTATTTCAAAGTATTGACAATAGATATTTATAAGCCATACGTCTTCCCCGATGAATCCGATTTTAAAATTGGCAACGACGCACATCAGAAAGTTCAAAGTTGTGCGCAGCATGCCCAACAGGCTGCGCATAAACATAACTGGCGTGCGCCAGTATCCCGAGATTGCAAAACGCTTTGCGCCCGCGATAGAATCGGTATTGGAGGGGAAAGAGGGCATCGCGGGGGCTTCCCTGTGCACAATCACGGGCAACCTGCTGATAACGTACGACAATTCCAAAATCTGCGAGGGCGAAATACTCGTGTGGATGGACAACGCCACGAAAATCGTCGCCGACTTTATGTGCTCGCCCGAAGCCCAGACGCTCTCCGATGCAAAAATTGTAAAAAACCTGCGCAAACGCCTTTCTTCGACAAGGTAGAAATATGTTTTATACAAAGAACAAAAAGCCGCTGCTGAAATGCTGGCGGGCGCATGAAATAAGGGGGCGAATCAGAATCTGCTGCCGCGCCGTGCGATATCTTGAAAGCGACGTGCCGCACCTGATTTCGCACATGGAAAGCCTCGAGGGAGCAAAGGCCGTGCGAATCAACGCAAAGGCGTCCTCCGTAATAATAAATTTCGACGATTCAAAAACAACTTCGGACGAACTCGTGGCGGCGGTTGGGGAAATCATAGCCGCCCATTCGCTCACCGCCCTCCAACGCGAGCGCGAAGAGCAGAACAAACTCTCCGTCGCCGACCGCGATTTGCACGAAGAGACGCTCTCTACGCTAATCGGGCGCAGCGTCGCAGCCGCGGGAATGCTCGCGCTCTCTTGGGCGCTTCCCAAAACCGCCCCGACTTCGCTCTGGGGAAAACTTTTCGGCTTCCCCGGCGCGGGAGCGATGTCGCTTGCCCTGCCGCTGTTTAAAAGCGGCTGGCGGGCGCTTAAAACTTCGATGCTGCCCAACGCCGACACCCTCAGCGCGCTGGCGGTGCTTTCGAGCGTCCTGACGGGGCGTGCCGCAAGCGCACTGACGGTTCTCTTCCTGCACGACTTGGCGGAATCGATGACCGTCTACACAATGAACCGCACGCGCGGGGCAATCCGCGATATGCTTTCGGTGGAAAACGAGACGGTCTGGCACCCCCTCGGCAACAAAATCGGTGCACCGCTTGAAAGAATAGGAGCTTCCGACCTGCGCGAAGGCGATTTGTTCGTAGTGCACACGGGCGAAAAAATCTGCGCCGACGGCTCCATACTTTCGGGACGCGCCGTCATAAACCAAGCACCCATCACCGGCGAATTTGAACCGGTCTCGCGCGCGGCGGGCGGAAAAGTCTACGCGGGCACTCTGGTTGCAGACGGAACAATAACGTGCGCCGTGGAGCGCGTGGGCGAAGAGACTACGGTTTCAAAAATAATAAAGATGGTGGAAAACGCGAGCAGCAAAAAGGCCGCCGTGCAAACCTACGCCGACAAATTTTCAAGCGCGCTCGTCCCGCTCAACCTCGGACTTGCCGCGCTCGTGTACGCCCTCACGCGCGACGCGAACAGAGCGCTGAACATGCTCATAATAGACTATTCCTGCGGAATAAAACTCTCCACCGCAACCGCCCTCTCGGCGGCGATAAACACGGCGGCAAAACAGGGAGTGCTCATAAAGGGCAGCAGCGTTATAGAGGCAATGAGCAACACGGACACCCTCATTCTCGACAAGACGGGCACTCTCACGGAAGGCAAGCCGTGCGTCGAAAGCGTTGTTGTGGGAGAAAAATTTACAATTCCGCAAGTTCTCGCGTTGGCGGTCGCCGCGGAGGAGACAAGCAAACACCCGATGGCGGCTGCTATCCTTTCAAAAGCGAAGCGCGACGGCGTGCGGATTCCCCCGCACGGCGTCGTCAATACGGTAGTCGGACGCGGCGTCTTTACGGAAATCGGGGGGGCGAAAATCCTCGTCGGCAGCAAGCGCTTCCTCAACGAAAACGCAGTCCACACGCACACAATGCGCGAGCAGGCATCGACGCTTTTCGCCAAAGGCGAAAGCGTTGTCTTTGTGGCAAAGGACGGCGAGCTTGCGGGACTAATCGGCATAAAAGACCCCCTGCGCGAAAATATGAAGAAGGCGCTCAACCGCTTGCGAAATATGGGCGTTGACGATATCGTTCTTCTGACGGGCGACCTCGAGCAGCAGGCGGATGTCGTCGCGCGCAGGCTCGGCGTAGACAGCTACGAATACGAGCTTCTGCCCGAAGACAAGGCTAAAACCGTCTTGAGAATGCAGACGCACGGCAACAAGGTTGTCATGGTCGGCGACGGAATAAACGACGCCCCCGCCCTCGCCTACGCCGACGTCGGAATTGCAATAGGCAAAACCAAAACAGACGTTGCAATGGAGGCAGCCGACATCACAATAGCCGGTGACAACGCCCTTATGCTCCCCGGAATCTACGGGCTTTCGCAGTACACAATGGACATCGTGCGCCAGAACTTCCTCGCCTCGGTGGGGATAAACACGCTCGGGCTTGTGCTCGGCGGGCTCGGCACAATCCCCGTGATTTTCGGCGCGGTTTTGCACAACGCCTCGACAATTTTGGTAGTGGGAAATTCGCTTAGAATCCTCTTCTACAACATGGACAAACCTTTGAAAATCAAATAATCAACCCCAAAGGAAAAGGAAAAAATATGCCAATAACAAAAGACCATATCTTCGGTGTAGCCGTCGGCGTCGGCGTCGCGGCGGCAGGTTATTACCTGTACAAAAAGAATCAGGACAAGATTGACGAAATCCTGCGCGCGCACGGAATGGACATTCCCGTAAATGAAAATAAGCCGCTGGAAAAGATGTCGATTGAGGAATTGGCGACGTTCAAGGAGCAAATCGAAGACATGATTGCCGAGCGCGAACTTTCCGCGCAGGAACAGCCCAAAGCGGAGGACGAAAAGCCCGCCAAAAAGGCGAAACGCCGCCGTACAAGAAAAGCCAAAACGACAGAAGAAAAACCCGCCGAAACTGCACAGGCATAATGCTTGAAAAAACGGAAAAGACGCCGATTCAACTCGGCGTTTTTTTTGTGCCCACATCGCCTGTTTTTACGAAAAAATTGCGGGCGAAAAAACGGATATCGGCAATATTCCGCCGCTTTTTGTTCGGTTTCATGCAAAGAAAACAAAGTTTCGTATGCGCAAAACGACGTGCTCGAAGTGCCCCGTCTTGCCGATGTAAAAATAGAAGGTCCAATCGGCGGCAAAATGGACACTTTTTTCGGCGAACGCGTGTTTTCCGACTATACAAAAAAGGAAATTTTCGGGGAAGCCGAAAGCGCCTTCAAAAACCCGCAGGACGATGCGCAAAAAGTCGTAGGGCTTTGGCAGGGCGAATTTTGGGGGAAGCTGGCAATCAGCGGTTCGCGCGTCGCCGAATACAGTAAATCAGAAGATTTGACAAAATTTCTCGAAGAATCGGCAGATAGATTGATTGAATGTCAGGACTCCGACGGCTATTTGGGAACATACAAAAACAAAATGTTCCTCAAGGCAACCGATACCGCAGCCGCAAAAAAATTGATGGGCTGACCGTGCGACTGGTGCTGGAATATCTGGTGTAGAAAATACACGCTGTGGGGGCTTCTCGAGGTATACGGGCTTTCGCAAACTCCGAAATACCTCAAAGCGGCAACACGTTCCGCTACGCAACTCATCGAAATGCTCAAGGAAAATAATGTCCGCATTTGCGATACCGGAACATTCGAGGGAATGCCGAGCATGTCCATTTTAAAGCCCATGCTCATTCTCTACCGCAATACTGGAGACAAAAAATTCCTCGATTTCTCGCGCGAAATAATTTCATACCTCGACCGCGACGACAATACCGCGCCAAATCTTATCCGCAATTCATTCTCGGACAAGCCGATACACAAATGGTATCCGAATCCTGAAAAATGGGCAAAAGCCTATGAAATGATGTCGCTCATGGAAGGCGTGTTGGAATTTTACAGAATTACGGGAGAAAAACGCGCGTTGGAATCTGTGGAACGTTTTGCCGATAAAGTCTGGAAATTCGAGCGCAACCCCTGCGCAAGCGTCGGCTACAATGATAAGTTCGCCAATGCCTCGGCCCTTATAAACGGCGTGACAGAACCGTGCGACGCCATTCACTGGATGCGCCTGACCCGCGACCTCTATACGCTAACGGGCAAACAAAAATACGTCGACATTTTCGAAGAAACTTTTTGCAACGCCTTTCTTGCCGGCGTTTTTCGCGACGGCAAATGGGGCGCAAGGGCGGTGCGATCGCATGCGCGCACAATGTACGTAAAAACGCAGGCGGGATTCACAAAAAACCACTGCTGCGTAGACAACGTTCCGCGCGGATTTCTCGACATGGCGCAAACAATCGCGCAGAAATCGTCCGACGGCACAATCCGCGTAAGCCTGTATTTCCCCTGCAAGGTTAAGATAGGCGGTGCAAATATTGAAATTTCCGACGGCTATTTGCAGACGGGAAAAGTCGGCGTGAAAATCCGCTCAAACGTTCTCCAAACCGTCGCGTTCAGAATCCCGAAATGGAGCAAAAAAACTCTGATGGACGGCTCGGAAATAAGCGGCGAATTCGCAACGGTTTCCGTAAACAGATCGCGCGAAGTCGTGTTCCAGTTCGATAATTCCGCACGCGTTGTAGATTCAAGCCTCCCGCCCGCCCCCCTGTCGAAAAAGTCGTTTATATACCGCCGTTGGCATGAAAACGATTTGCAAAACCGAGACAATCTAATGCGGGAAACGCCGGCAGCCACTATAATGGTTGGCCCTCTCATTTTGGCGAAAAGCAGGCTGCTAAACGACAGCGAAGCAGAAATTTTCGACTTCAAAACCATCAATAAAAGCGGAAAATACAATGTGCGCGTGGGAAGCCGAAATAAAATCGAAAGATTCTACGATAAAAACAAAAGTTTGCGACTTCTCAAGCGCGGGAGATTTCAAAAGCGAAGAAGTAAAACTCTACTCCATCTTCTTCTAACATTTTTGTCTTTTGGCGCAGGGCATTTGCTCCGCAAATATCAGCCCTGCTTTGTCCCGCTCGGCGGGTTTTTTATCTTTTGGCGCGGCGATACGCACAGTACAAAGCGCCGCTTTGTCGGTGAATATCATTAGCTTTTTATGAGGATAGGTATATTTTGCGAATGCAAAATGCCACAAGGGGCAAAGAGCCCCCCCCTTAGTGGAAACTCCGTCTGCTGTGTGCCCGAAAAGTAGGACAGACTTGCAAGGGGTAGATTGATTTGCAAAATAGGAAGGCAAATCAAATGGGCAACAGACGCAAAAAATACACGGAAGAGCAAATCACGCAAATACTCAAGGAAGCGTAGGTGTCGAACAACGTTTCGGATACGCTACGCAAGTATGGGGTCTATGATTCGTCGTATTACCGCTGGAAGCCGACGGAGAACGGGCAGATAGAAAGCTTCAACGGGACGATGCGCAACGAGATATTGCGTGGAGTCGAGTTCGAGAGCGTGCGTGAGGCGCGCGAGGAGCTGGAAAATGGCGCGAAAAGTACAATAACGAGCGACCCCACTCGGCGTTGAACTACGAACCGCCAAGCAGTCGCCGCCCCCATTGGGGCGATACGAACCGATTTAATCTTAAATCTACAGCTCCAATCAAC
>DAVZIV010000004.1:0-18283 GCA_052273125.1 Candidatus Merdousia sp.
GGGCGGCGATTTCAAATTTGTCTTTGCCCATAATCCGATGAATTGAAGGTTTGAGAATCCTACGCGCGCGGGCGGAAATCAAGAATTTTTTTGCGCGTTTTGCATGTGTGCGCTTCGATTTTTCGCTGCGTTGTTTCGGGGAAAATGAGCCGAGTTTGCCCCGTCAAAAAAAGCTTTACAAAAAGGATAAATTGTAGTGGAATGGACAATCGAAGTTCTTAAACTAACAGTGTTCAAACATAGGAAATAAATATGTCAGATATCGAACAAAAAGTAAAAGAAATCATAGTAAAACAGCTCGGCGTTAACGAAGAGCAAATCACCCCCGAAGCCAGCTTCATAGATGACCTCGGCGCCGATTCGCTCGATTCGGTTGAGCTTATTATGGCTCTGGAGGAAGAATTCAAGGACCAGATGGGCGGGCAGGAAATTCCCGAATCGGACGCCGAAAAGCTGACCACGGTCGGCGCGGTGGTCGATTACATCAAGTCCAAAGTAAAGTAGTTTTTCCGTTTTTTTGTCCGACCCGCTTGCTTCGTTAAAGATTTAAGGCGGGTCTTTTTTTTTAGAATGTAAATCCAAATTCAAGGAGGAATTTTTATGCAGGAACGCATTGTTATTACGGGATTGGGCGTAGTCTCGCCTTTCGGCGACGGCATCGAGCCGTTTTGGGACGCGCTCAAAGCCGGCAAAAACGGCATTTCAAAAGTTTCGCTTTTCGATGCTTCCGAACTCAACTGCCAAATTGCCGCCGAATGCAAAGATTTCGACGCCGCAAAATATATGGACGTAAAGGAGGCGAGGCGCAGCGACCGCTACACGCATTTTGCCGTTGCCGCCGCAAAGCTTGCCATGAGGGATTCTGGCTTGGTAGTGGGCGAGAATCTGCAGTCGGAGCGTTTCGGCGTTCTGATAGGTTCGGGAGTCGGCGGTATGGACACCATCGAAAAGCAGTCGCGCGCGTTTATCGAAAGGGGCCCGCGCCGTGTTTCGCCGTTTATGATTCCTAATTTGCTTGCCAATATGTCTTCGGGCGTGGTGGCTATAGATTTGGGCGCAAAGGGCGTAAACTTCAGCGTTGTCAGCGCCTGCGCCACGGGCACGCACGCAATCGGCGAGGCTCTGCTGCACTTGCAGTCCGGCAAGGAGGACGTGATTTTTGCGGGCGGAAGCGAAGCCGCCGTCACCCCGCTTAGCTTTGCGGGATTCTGCGCAATGAAGGCAATGGCGACAAATTTCAACGACGATCCCGCGCACGCATCGCGCCCGTTCGACGCCGACCGCTGCGGCTTCGTCATGGGCGAAGGCGCCGGCATAATCGTCTTGGAGCGCTACGAGCACGCCGTCAAGCGCGGCGCGCGCATATACTGCGAAGTTTCCGGCTATGGCGCCACGTGCGACGCCTACCACATCACCAGCCCCGACATCGAAGGCAGGGGGCTTTCTCTCTGTCTCCAGCGCACTCTTGACGATGCCAAAGTCGGCACCGACGGTGTGGACTACATCAACGCCCACGGCACTTCGACTCCGTACAACGACAAGTTTGAAACTGCGGCAATCCGCAAGGTTTTCGGCGCCGACGCCGACAAGCTCATGGTCAGCTCCACTAAGAGTATGACGGGGCATATGCTCGGCGCGGCGGGCGCTATTGAGGCCGCCGTTTGCGCAAAAGTCATTCAGGACGGCGTTGTGCCGCCTACAATCAACTACGAACACCCCGATCCCGATTGCGATTTGGACTACGTTCCCAACACTGCGCGCAAAGCCGATGTCAACGTTGCAATCAGCACAAACCTCGGTTTCGGAGGGCACAACGGCGCGTTGCTGTTCAAGAAGCTCAAGTAGGCGAGAGGCGTTCGCGCATTTTTTCGGAGCCGATTCCGCTTTGCGGTGTCGGCTTTTTTTGCGCACAGGGCACGGGATTTTTGCGGCGAAGATAAAAAAGTTAGCCACAGCTAACAAAATTTCTTGACAGCCCCGTTTTGTTTTGCATTTTCGTCATCAATATGAATTCAGAAGGAAACAATTTGACCGAGGCGCGCGAAGACTATCTGGAGGCTCTGCTTGTGCTTTCCGACGGCGGCGCTACGGTCAGGTCGAAGGACATTGCCGATTTCAAGAAAGTTTCAAAGGCGTCTGTTTCGGCGGCGCTTGCAACTTTGGACGCTCTCGGCTACATTTGTTTCGACGGTTCGCGCGCGGTAAGGCTCACCGAGCGCGGCAGGGCGGTTGCGGATTCAACATTGAAAAAACACAATATGTTTGTGGACTTCCTCGTCAACTGCCTCGGCGTGGATTTGCAGTCGGCAAAAGAGGCGGCGTGTAAAATGGAGCACGCCATCGGCTCCGACGTTGCCGAAAAATTTTCAAAATTCATAAGCGGCGCAATGCAGAATAAGTCCGTTTCAAAGGCGGGCGGGGAGCGCGTTGCTCGCCCAAAAGACGGCAAAAAATTTTTAAATAAAAGTTAGGCGCAGCTAATAAAACCGCGAAATATGAAAAATTTTCTTCAAAAAGTTAAGTAAATCTAACAAAAACACCAAACAATGAAAATGAATAAAAAAATAACGGCCGCCGTCGGCGGTTTGACAATATTGGCTTCGTGCGCGTTTGCGCAGGAAGCGGCGGTAGCCAAAGAGGGCGAAAACAACAAGCCCCTTGCTTGGAACGAACGCGAGAGCCTTTTCCTTGCTCCGGCGACGGAAAGCTTCTCCGAAAAAACGGGCTTCACGCCGTCGGTCGAGTGGACGGGCGAATATTGGGGCAACGTCTCCAACGGCAACAATATCCGCTCGCTGGCTGATTCGCTCTTCACGGTCGGCTTTGAACAGGATTTGTCCAAGCTCGCAGGCAAGGAAGGCTGGGGCAGAATCGGCGTCAGCGCGTTCTACTACAACCGCTCCAACGGCGAAGGCTGCGACGGCCTCTCGTCGCAGGGCGAAGTCAGCAACATTTTGGTCGGCGGCGACGTAGCGAGGGTTTTTGAAATCTACTACGCCAACGAATTTGAATCAAAGTTCGGCAACTTCGGCTTCAGAATCGGCCAGCTCGCAGCGGACGAAGACTTTATGGGAATGGATTATTCCGATATTTTCCTCAATTCGTCTTTCGGCGCAATGCCCAACGTAGCTCCCGGAAACTTGTTCTCGCAGTACAACGTTGCCACGCTCGGCTTGGTCGTCTACTACTCCGTTGGCGATTTCGACGCGACTTTCGGCGTCTATAACGGCAACATCGGCGAAGACATTTCCTCGAACAACGGTTTCGACTACAGCCACACCTTCGACACCGTTGCGTTCTGGTACCAGTTCGGCTACAACTATAAGCTCGGCTCTCTCGAAGGCCGCGTGATGTTCGGCGGCAACTACCACAGCGACGTAAGCAAGGCGAACTTTGAGGCTGCCGACGAAAGCAACGGCTTCTACTCCTTCTATGTCGGCATTCAGCAGGCTCTGCTTAACGACTCCGAAGGCAACGCGGTCTTCGGCGTGTACTCCCGCGTAGGCATTGTTCCCGACGCCAAGGTTTCCGACAACACGTTCTACGCCGACTTCGGCTTCAACTGGTTCTCGCCAATCCCCGGCAGAAGCGACGACGTGTTAGCGGCAGGCTTCTCGGTCATCGAAAACGAAGGCGAATCCCGTTCGGGCGGTCTTGCCCACTACGACGGCGCTTTGGAAATTACATACCGTTGCCAGCTGACTCCCGCAATAGCAATCCAGCCCGACTTTCAGGTGTTCGTAAACCCCGAAGACAGGGACGAATCGGGCGCGGCGTACTTCGCGGGCGTTCGTGTGGATGTTGTTTTCTGATAAATTTTATTATTACAGCAAGTGGTTGTCTGACGCCCGCAAGCGCGGGCGTTTTTTTTGTTGCCGCGCTTCTTCCGTTGGCGTACTTTGTCCTCTTCATGACCTAAAACAGACAATGGTGAAACTAAAAAACATTAAACTATATTGCATTTTGTTTTGCGCGCTCGCGGCGGCGGGCTCTGTTTCGGCGCAAGTGCCGGAAACGCTCAAAGCCGTTTGGGAACAGCCCGACTTGCGGGAGAAAATAGACGCGGGAATAAAGGCAAACCGAATGGGAATATTCACGCTGCGCTTCGACAGGAAAGTCGAAAACGTGAAGGCGGAGCTTGCCCGCCACGAATTTCTCTTCGGCTTCTATGCGTCGCGCGCGGCGTGCGACGGCGTAAAATACCAGTCTTACACGAATGGGGAAATTGAAAAATTTTCCGAGCTTGCGCGCCGTATTTTCAACTACGGAACAATAGCCTGCGTTTAGAGACGCGTAGAACCCGAGGAAAACAAGCTCCGTTTCGACTACTCCAACGACGCCCAGATAGACATTTCAAAAGACAACAACCCGACCGTCAACGCGCCCGATATTGCGTTGAAATTCTGTCGGGACAACGGTCTGACCGTCAAGGCGCACTGTCTTGCTTGGCAGATTTCAGACGAGCATTTCCTGCCCGATTGGGTACTAAACGGCGATTTGTCTGAAGCCGAAATTGAGAGAAAACTCAACCGCAACATAAAGCGCATTACGGAACGCTACGGCAACGACATAGCCATATGGGACGTCGTAAACGAGGCCGCCGACTACGTTGGCAAGCGCGACGCGCGCTTCGACGACTACGTTTTCAAATCGTTCAAGGAAGCCGAGCGACTGTTACCCAGAGACCACATTTTCATCATCAATGAAACTACTTCAGCTTGGTATAAATATCAGAAAGAGGAGCAAACAGGCCGCTTTTATCTTTTGTGCCAAAACCTCATAGCCCGCGGCGCAAAGCTCGACGCAATCGGTTTGCAATTCCACCTTTTTAGCTCAAAAGTTTGGCGCGAAATTTTGGAGGGCAAATTTTTTACGCCGTACCAGTTGACGAAGGCGCTCGACGGCTACGCTGCGCTAAACCGCCCGATTCATATTTCCGAAATTACAATTCCGTCAAGCGATCTCGGCGGCGAGGAGGCTCAGGCATACTACACAGAAAAGGTCTACGAACTTTGGTTCAGCCACCCCGCAGTGGAGGCAATTACTTGGTGGAATATGCGCGATGGACAGGCGTATTCAAAGGAGCAGAAATTTTGCGGCGGATTGTTGCGCGCCGACTTTTCCCCAAAGCCAGCGTATCGCGCGCTGGAAAATTTGATTGCCAAGAAATGGCAGACGAAAAAGGCGTTCGACGGGGCTGCCAAAGAGGTGTCGTTTTCGGGTTTTTACGGCCTTTATGACATAACGTATACCGTTGGCGGCAAAACGCGCACGGAGAAAGTCTGGCTCGGTAAAAAATCCGACAGATTGAAGAACATCGCCGTGAAATAGAGGCGCGGCGGCTTCGCCCGCTCGGGCGTTTACAAAAACGCAAAACGGAAGCCGAAAAGCTTCCGTTTTTTGCGTCCGGTTTTGCGGTTGCTACTATTCGAGCACGAGTTTGAATTTGTGTTCGGGCGAATTTTCCCAAGAGAGATGTTGCGTTTTTTGCGAGAAGGCAAACAGCGGCGAGAATGTCCTTACCGAAAGCGTCTTTCCGTCGGGGAGGAATTCCAGAATGCGCAGCCAGCCGTCTCCGCCGTTGCCGTCCCAACCCGAAATTGCCTGCGGGTTAAACATGAAGATTTCCACTTTGCGCCCGTCGGGTGTCGTTTCGGTTTTGCGCGAGGCCATCGTTTTGGTGTCGCCCGTATGTCCGCAGATTGCAAGTTTTATGTTCGGGCATTTGGAGAGGAGTTTTTCGTAGATGTCGCCGCCGTTGTTGAGCGTCATTTTGTATTTGTCCCTAAAGAATTTTCCGTCCGAATCCAGAATGGAATGGGTGAGGATTATGACTTTGTGGTCTTTGTATTGCTTGCGGTCGCAGACGGATTTTGCCCATTGCAAAACTTCGTCGCGCGGGGTGAATTCAATGGAAATTACAAGCAGTTTCCAGTTGCCGCAAACGAAGCCGTACGCCGCGTTTTCAAGCGACGCCCTGCCTTCGCCGTTGGGGTACGAGGCAACCAAGTGTTCGCCCCATTGGCTGTGGTTGCGGGCAACGTCGAAAAACTCGGTAAAGCGCGTGCGTCGCACTTCGGAAGAATCGTAGCCGTAGTCGTGGTTGCCGGTTGACAGTATGTACGGGTATACGTTGTCGAGCCGCCCGAACGCGCGCGAGACCGATTTCCATTGCAGCGTGCTGGGCTGGTTGCCGCAATTTTGCCCCCCGTAGATTTGCCCGCCGTTTACGATGTTGTCGTTCTGTTCGACCAAATCGCCGGTGCAGAGAAGCGTTTTGACATTGAGGTTCTTTTTCTGGGCGGCTGCCCACGCCGTCATATATTCAAAGAGCGGTTGGTTGAAATCGAATTTTATGTAGCTTTGAGGGTCGCCCAAAAGAATGAACGAAAACGACTGCGGATTTTCCAGCTTCGGCTCGTCGGCGATTTTTACGTTCGGCGGGCGGTGGTGTTTCTTTACTACGGCGGCGCTGTTCTCGGCGGGGGAAACAATGGGCAGGCATGCGGCGAATGCGCCCGCGATTAACATTTTTATTATGTTTTTCATAGTATATTTTAAGTGTTTTTTTTGATTGGTGTAATTCAAAGTAATATTGCAAAATTGCCGACTACGAACGGCGCCAATTTGGCAGCAGGCGGCGTTGAATGCTTTCCGCGGTGCAGAGCGGGGGACTTTTGCGGCGCGCTTTGCGGGGGGGTTATTTTGAATTGCGGGCGTCGAGTTCGCTCCAGCGCTCGAAGAGTATTTCGTCTTCGCTTTCTATTTCGCGCGAACGCTCCTGCAAGCCCGCAATTAGGTGCGGATTTTTTATGATGAAATCGGCGTCTTGGAGCTTTTCGACTATGTCTTTTTGCTCGGCTTCGTGCTCGGCGATTTTCAGCGGAATTTGCGCAAGCTCTTCGCGCTCTTTATTTGAAAGCTTTGCGCGCTTGGGGGCGGGCTTCGCCTGCGTTTGCACCTGCGGTTTAGGCGCGGTTTGGGCGGCGGAATTTTGCAGGTGCTTTTTCCATTCGTCGTAGCCGCCTACTATGTCGGTAATTTTGCCGTTTTCCTCGAAGCCGAATACCGCGGTTACAATGTTGTTGAGAAATTCGCGGTCGTGCGAGACAAGCAGGATTGTCCCCCTGAACGACACGAGGGCGGCTTCGAGAATTTCAATGGTCTCCATATCGAGGTCGTTCGTCGGTTCGTCGAGCACTATTACGTTTGCCGGCGAGGAAAATAGCTTTGCAAGCATAAGCCTGTTGCGCTCTCCGCCGGAAAGCAGCGCAATTTCGCCGCGGATTTGTTCGGGGGTAAAGAGGAAATTTTGCAGGTAGCCCTGCACATTCTGGCGGCCGCCGTTAGACTCAACGTAGTCGCCCCCTCCGCCGATGAAGTCGAACGGCGTTTGGTGCGGGTCGAGCTCGGCGCGCAGCTGGTCGAAATAGGCAATTTGCAGGTTTGTTCCGTATTTTACCGAGCCGCCGTCGAGTTTCTGCCTGCCCAGCAATGCGTTGAGCAGTGTCGTTTTTCCTGCGCCGTTTTTGCCTATAATGCCTATTTTGTCGCCCGCGTAAATGACTGTTGAAAAATCCTTGAAAATAATATTATTTCCGAATGAAACTGAAATGTTGTCAACTGTCATCACTTTCTGACCGGTGCGTTCGGCATCCTGAAGGGAGACTTCCAGCGTTCCCGCCTTTTCGCGGCGTTTTGCGCGGATTTCGCGCAGGCGCATAAGCTCCTTTACGCGCCCTTCGTTGCGGGTGCGGCGCGCCTTGACGCCCTTGCGCAGCCACGCCTCTTCGCGGGCGAGTTTCTTGTCGAACTCGGCGTCGCGGCGTTCCCAAGTCTGCTCGAGTTCGTCGCGGCGGCGTCTGAATTCCGAAAACGAGCAGTCGAAGGCTACCAAAATCCCCCTGTCTATGCCCACCACGCGGGTTGCCAGATTTTCAAGAAACGTTCTGTCGTGGGAGACGAAAGCGAGCGTTTTGCCGCAGCTTTTGAGGAACTTTTCAAGCCACAAAACGGAGTCTATGTCGAGGTGGTTTGTGGGCTCGTCGAGCAGCAGAACATCGGGTTTTGATGCGAGTTCGCGCCCGAGCAGCACGCGGCGTTTGAGTCCCGCCGAGAGTGTCCGAGCCTCCGCCGCGGCGTCGAGTTCGAGGCGGTCCACTATTTCGTTGACTTTCGCCTCCAGAACAAAGCCGTCTTTGTTCATAAAATGGGTGAGGCGGTCGAATTCTTCGTGTTGTGCGGCGTCGAGGTTTTCGGCGTTGGCGAAGAGCGTTTCGTATCTGGCGAGTTTTTCGCCGTCGCCGCCGAGTCCCGAAGCTATTATATTGAAGACTTTTCCCGAGAGGTCGGTTGGCACTTCCTGCGGCAGGTATGCGGTTTTTAGCCCGTTGACGGTTTCAATCAGTCCCGAATCGGGATTGAAAATTCCCGCCATCAGTTTCAGCAGCGACGATTTCCCGCAGCCGTTTCGTCCCACTATTGCGAGCCTGTCTCCCTCCTCCAAATTGAGGTCTGCCTTGTCGAGCAATGTGTTTGCGTCGAATCTTAAGCTAACTGAACTAAACGATATCAAACTCATTTCTTTGTCTTTCGGCGCGCGATTTTTCCCGCGGAAAAATATTCGCGCTTTGTTTATTGGCAGTATAAATTTTTATGAAGCAAAAATACTCCCGCCGCTTTGCTTTCTAGTATTATAAAAATTAGCGCCAATGGGTGAACAGCCATTTCGGCGGGCGGACGAAGCGGAAGAGTTTTTTAATCCCTTTTATTTTTCCCTTTGCCGCCATATCCGGGGTAGGGTTGCCGTGGAAGATAATCATTTTTGCGCCTGCGGGGATTTTCGGCTCGAGCAACAGCCCGAGCAGGAAAAAGCGCATACAGTTGTGCTTGAAGCTCGGGTTCCACACTGCGGGAAAGTACGAGAGAAAGCCAGCCTTTGCGGCGAAGTCGCAGACGTACGCCTGTTCGTGGCGGTATGCTTTTTTTATGGAGGCGAAGTTGTCCGTAAAGTTTCGGTAGATTTCGGGGTGCGCACCGACCTCGAATCGGAAGACGCTTGTCATTCCCGTGCCCTGCGTTTTCGACGGGTTGCGGTGCTTTACGAGGAGCAAATCGCCATCTATCGTAAAATATTCGTCGATATTATCTACTATCACGGTATCGAGGTCTATGAAAAGCGCGCGTCCCGCGGGAATGTCAATGTTCGGAGAGAACATCGAAATCTTCAGCCAGCCGCGTTCGGGGCCGCCGCCGAAATCCATTCGGGGCAGGGGTTTTGTTTCCACTTCGGGGGCAAGGCCGTCGGCGTTGTCTGTAAAGCAGATGAAGCGGAAATTTACGGTGGCGTTGCGCCTGCACATATGCAGGAGCTTGTTGACGTAGTCGGGCGAGTACTTGTCGCCCCATTTCATGCAGACTACGCTGTAGATTGTGTCGTTGTTTTGCATTTTTTCGGAAAGGGGTTATCTGGTTTGCAATGGCTTTTTTTGGGCGAATGGGGGAGGATTTTCAACCAAATAAAGACGAGTGTCGCCAAAAACGCTGCGAAATCGGAAAGCGGGAAGCTCGCCCAAAGGCCGTCGAGCCCGAATTTCAGCGGAAGCAAATACATCATCGGAATCAGAAACAGCGCCTGTCTGATTACCGTCACGGCGACCGAATATGCGGGGCGTTTCGTCGACTGGAAAAAGCCCGAGGTTATTATGTTGACGCCTATCAACGGCGTGCATGCCACAAGTATTCTCAAGACGCGCGCGCCCTCGTTTAGCAGGCGCGAGTCTTCGCCGAAAAATACCCTGAATACTATTTCGGGGAAAGTCTCGGCGACGGCGAACGCCGCGGTGCAAAATAGCGTGGAAAACAAAAGCGAATAGCCGAATGTACGCCTGACGCGCTCGGTATTTTTTGCGCCGTAGTTGTAGCCGATAATCGGCTGCACGCCCATTGAAAACCCGACGACGGGAAGGAACATAAACATTGTGGCGGCGAAATCCACGCCGACTATTGCTATTGTGCTTTCGTCTCCGTAGGCGCACGCCTGCTTGACGTAGAGCGAAACGCCGAGACCCGCCAGCAGCTGCATTACAAGCGACGGCGAGCCGGAGGCGAACACCGAGCCGACGAGGTCTTTGTGCACTTTGAAATCGCGCAATTTCGGGGCGAGGCACGAGCGTCCAGAAAGGTAGAAGGCAAGAACCCACAGCGCGCCCGCAGCCTGCGCGGCAACCGTTGCGTACGCCGCCCCGACGACGCCCATTTTGAAAACGCATATCAACAGGTAGTCGAGTGCTATGTTTGAAAATGCGCCGACGAGCATTGTGGACATTGCATATGCGGGGCGTCCTTCCGCCCTTATCAAATTGTTTATTCCAAACGATACCTTTTCAAATATAAGCCCGGCTATTATTATTTTGTAATATGCAACGGCATTGTCTATTATTCTTTCAGTAGCGCCGAAAAACGAGAGTATTTCCGCCGCGAACGGCAGGAACACGCACAGCACCGCAATGTAGAATACGGCGAACATAAACGCCGACTGCCCAAACACGCGTTCGGCCGCGCGATTGTCCTTTTCGCCGAGCTTAATGGAAAGTATTGCCGCGCTTCCCTGACCAATCATCATAGCCAGTGAAAGCAGAAGCAATGCGGGCGAAAAACACACGGTGATTGCGGCGAGGGCGTCTTCCCCGCAGAAGCGCCCAACGAATATTCTGTCCACTATGTTGTACGCCGCCTGAACGGTTGTTGCCGCCATCGTGGGAATGCAGTAGCGCAGCATCAGCGGCAGAATGCCGCCGCTTTCAAGCTGTCTTACTCCAGAATTGTCCATAACCGAAAATGTTTTTATAAATTATATTCGGATATAAAAAAATTCGCAACGGATAAATTTTGCCCGCCGCGGATTTTGCCGTTTGGTTAGAATTTTACCCTGAAGAACGTCCGCTTGCCGGACTGAACCACAGCCGACGCTCCCGCCGCGCCGCGTTCGAGCTTTGCAAACACGTCGGAGACTTTTTGCGAATCAATCTTGACCGCGCCCTGTTCAATCATTCTCCGCGCCTCCTTTTTGCTGGGGAATAGCCCCGTTGCCGCCATTATGTTTACGAGCGTGTCTGAGTCCGCCTGCGAGAGAGCGCTCCAGCCGAATTCGGGCATTTCCGCGGGGATTTCGTTCTTGGAGAAAACCTTTTCGAAGTTGGCGAGTTCCGCCGCGCCGGCTTCGTCGCCGAAGAAGCGCGACACCATTTTCAGCGCGAGCGCTTTCTTCGCCGTCATCGGGTGTCCGTTTTTGAGTTCGGCAATCTGTTCGGGCGTATAGAGCATAAGGTACTGGTAGTACTTCCACATCGTTTCGTCGCTAACCGACATTATTTTGCCGAACATATCTTTTGAGGTGTCGTTGAAGGCAATGTAGTTGTCGTAGCTCTTCGACATCTTTTTCACGCCGTCAAGCCCCACCAAAAGCGGCATTGTGATTACAGCCTGCCCGAACTCGAAGCCAGCGTCTTTCTGGAGATCGCGCCCGACGAGGTTGTTGAAAAGCTGGTCGGTTCCGCCGAGTTCGATGTCGGACTTGACCATTATAGAATCGTACCCCTGAACCAGCGGGTAGAGGAATTCGACTATGGAAATCGGCGTTTTGGAGGCGTAGCGCTTTGCGAAGTCGTCTCGCTCGAGCATTCTCGAAACCGTCATTTTGCGCGCCAAATCGAGGGCGTCTCCGAAGGACATTTTCGCGAACCATTCGCTGTTGAAGCGCACTTCGGTCTTTCCCTTGTCGAGGATTTTAAAGGCCTGGTCGAGGTATGTTTTCGCGTTGTCGAGCACCTGTTCGCGCGTGAGCACGGGGCGCAGCTTGCTTCTGCCGCTGGGGTCGCCGATGCAGGCGGTATAGTCGCCTATGATGAGAACGGCTTGGTGTCCCAAATCCTGAAACTGGCGCAGTTTGTTGAAGACCACCATGTGCCCGAAAGTGAGGTCGGGGCGGGTGGGGTCCACGCCGAGTTTTACGCGCAGCTTCTGCCCGCGCGCGAGTTTTTCCTTCAAGTCGTCCGCGCCGATGAACACTTCGGCGTTTTGTGCGAATAAATCCATCTGATTCATATTACGCCCCATTGTCCGCCGCCGCCGCCAAAAGGCAAGCATTTATTGATTACGGTTCCAATTCGACAACCGCGTAGCCGAATCCGCCGAGTTTTGCCTTTACGGAATTTTCCGAAACCTGACATCGGGCATTTTTCGACAGGGGGACGGACAGCATTTTCGACGCCTTTACTCCGTCGAGTTTTGCCGACACTTCAAGCGGCATTTCCTTGGTGTTTATGAAAATTGCATATGCGCGGTTGCCGTGCTTTCTGACGAAGGTGATTGCCGAATCCGGCGCGGAATTTTCAAGCCAGAAAGTTTCGCCCTTAAACAGTGCGGGAGTTTTCTTGCGAAGGTCTATTAGCTTTTTCATGAAGGCAAAGCGTTCCACGCCCTTTGGGGTGAGCGCGTTAGACCAGTCGAGGCTTGTTTTTCCGAAAAATCTGTTGTGGAACAGATTGTGCTTTGAGCCGTCGGCAATTTCGTTGCCGTTGTAAATCATCGGAATTCCGTCGAGCGTAAACGAAAGAACGAACGACGCCTCGAACGCTCCGACCTTCCACGCATTGTCGGGGCGTTTGTCTTCGACGGCGTAGGCGGTGTCGTGGTTTTCGCGCGTTCTGAGTTGGCGCGCCCCCTTCGGGAACAGCGCCTTATTTTTGCGCTCGACTTCGACAATACGCGCCGCCGATTTGCCGTCGCCGAAAACTTTGGCAAGAACGCTCTGATAACGGAAGGAATAATTGGCGTCGTAAGCGGAAACTTGGGCGCGCGGGCGTTCGCTTTCGGCAAGCATTATTACGTCGGGCTTGATTGTGCGAAGCTCGCGGGCAGCTTCCTCCCAGAACGACGGCGGAACGTACCATTCGGCATCGGTGCGGTAGCCGTCAACGTCGTATTTGCGCACGAAGTCGGCAAGAACTTTGCGCATATAGCGGCGAAGTTCGGCGTTGTCGTAATTGATTTCGGGGAAATTCCATTGCCCGAGCAGCATTTCGCCCGAGTCGTCGCGGCGGATAAAATCGGGATTTATTTTCGCGAGAGTCGTTTTCGGGCCGCAGTGATAGAAAACGGCGTCGAGAAGAACGCGTATTCCATTTGAATGGGCGGCGTCCACAAAATTTTTCAAGTCTTCGGGCGTGCCGTATTCGGGGTCTATTGTTTCGTAGTCTTTTATGCGGTAGGGGTTTTTGGGATAGCCGAATTTTTTCTGGCCTTTCGACCAAAACCTTTTGTCGGTATCGTCGTCGGAGAGGTTTATCGGGCACAAGTAGAGGACATCGACTCCGAGATTTTTCAAATGGGGCAACATTTTTTGAGCCTCTTTCAGGGTGCCTTGCGCGGTGAATGTGCGCAGGGAAATTTGGTAGAACACCGAGGCAGCCAACTCGTCCGGAATTTTACGGGCTTCAAATTCGGAGCAATCCTCTTCCAAAATCCTTGTGCCGTATTCCCAGCGTTCTTTTTGCGCCCGCTTTGCAGCGGACATTTCGGTGGTCGAATGTTCCGCGAAAATTTGCGAACACGTGAATACAGCCGCTAAAAACGCTGCAACTCTCCCTGTACATATAAATAAACTTCTCATGAAGCCAAGATGCCGTTGCGCGCCGTTTCGGTCAAGAAAATTTTCCGTCAACGCTTCGATAACGAAAATCTAACAAAAAAAAGCTGGATTTTCGGGCGGCTTTTGACGATAATACCCGCCGTAAAGGACGCCCGACGTGCGTCGAAAAAATCAAAAGAATACAGAAAATGTTAAAGAACGTTATCAGTATAATAATGGGCGGCGGCCGCGGAACGCGTCTGTACCCGCTTACGAAATACCGCTGCAAACCCGCCGTTCCGCTGGCGGGCAAATACAGGCTTGTCGATATTCCGATTAGCAACTGCATAAATTCTGGCTGCGACGAAATCTACCTTCTTTCGCAGTTCAACACGGCGTCTTTGCACAAACACATTCAGCAGACATACAAGTTCGACAGTTTTAGCCGCGGCTATGTTGACATTCTCGCGGCCGAGCAGACCGACTCGGGCGGAGACTGGTATCAGGGAACCGCCGACGCCGTCCGCAAAAATATGCACCACTTCCAGCGCCACGGCAAAGAAGCCTGCTATCTGATTCTCTCGGGCGACCAGCTTTACCAGATGGACTTCCGCACCCTGATAGACGCCCACAAGAAAAGCGGCGCCGATATTACCATAGCAGCCAAGCCCATGCCTAAAAAGGAGGCACCGAGCCTTGGCATTATGCGCGTCGACGACGAGCTCAACATCACCGAATTTGTCGAAAAGCCCAAAGACCCCGTCGTGATAGATTCGCTTTTAATCGGCGACAAGCTCAAGTGCGGACTGAAGAATCCCGACGGCGAGTACTGCTTGGCTTCCATGGGCATCTATGTGTTCTCGCAGAAGATTCTCGAGGAAGCGATGTCGGGCAACGAGATGGACTTCGGCAAGGAGATTATCCCAGGATTTCTCAACAGAAAAAAGCTCTGCGCCTTTGTTTTCGACGGCTACTGGGAAGACATCGGCACGGTCGGCGCGTTCTTCGAGGCGAACCTTGCCACCACCGACGACGTTCCGCCCTTCGACTTCTACAAGCCGAATATGACCGTCTATACGCATAGCCGATTCCTCCCCGGAGCTAAAATCAGCCGTTGCAATATAGAGCACTGCAACATTTCCGACGGCGTAATAATAGACGAGGCGTCGCTCAAGCGTTGCGTAATCGGCGTGCGTTCCATCATAGGCAAGGGCACGTCTCTTGAAAACGTGATAATGATGGGCGCCGACGAATATCCTTTCGACAGCGATTGGCTGAAAGTCGGCATTGGCAAAAACTGCCGAATAAAAAACGCCATTGTTGACAAAAATGCGTACATTGGCGACAACTGCGTGCTTTCGCCCGACGGCAAACCCGACAAGTGGGACGCGGTGAAGGGGTTGTATGTGCGCGACAATGTGCTCATTGTCACGAAGGACGCGCACATACCTGCCGACACTGTCGTATAGAGTAGGCTTGTGAAATTGGCACGCAATTAGCTTTTTGAGTGAAAGCGAGAAAAGCAAATTGCGTACATAGGGTGTTTCGTTTTTGCGCGCCAGTGGTCATGTACTAAATTCCCTCCTGTTCCTCCACATGGTTCCAGAATATGTACGTGGCTATGATGGTTATTCCGCCGTCTTTTGTCTTTTTGATTTCGCTGCGCCATTCGTCGGCGGGAATGCGCGAATAATGGACTTCGATCGTTGCGGGTATGACCCTTTTGCCCTCCATGAAAAGGCTTTGCGAATCCCATTTTGCCTCGGGATTTCTGGCGGTTGCGGGGGCGGCAAGCAGCAGAGCCGCCCCCAATGCTGTAATTAGTCTGAGTTTTGAATTAAGCTTCGTCTTATATAGTTATTATTTTTGTAGAACTTATTGTCCATTCGCAATATTTGCGCAGCGCGCCCGAGCCGATTTTTCCCGTGTATGCAATTTTGCCCCACGCCGCCGCAACATTTTTTTGTGTGCCCGCGCGCGCTGCAGTTTTTCAAGGCGCGCCTGCCGTTTGCTATGAATCCGCCCTTTTTAGCGTATCTTTTTTGTGCTTCTCAACGGGAGAAGCCCAAAGCTTTCGCGTTTCCCGCCACCCGATACGGCCGAGCTTTGTTTAGATATTTGTGGAATCCACTATGTAGTGCGGGCGGCGCTTCGTTTCCAGATATATTTTGGACATATACTGCCCGAGCACGCCCAGACAAAAGAGCTGCAGCCCGCTCAGGAAAAACAGAATGCACACCATCGACGTCCACCCGAACGCCGAATTGTGGTACATAAGCTGCCGCACCGAAATGAAAATTATTGCAAGCGCCGAAAACACGCAAAAACCCACCCCCACTATCGCGGCAACGGCAAGCGGAATTGTGGAAAACGACGTAAACGCCTCGAGAGAATACAGCATAAGCGCCGCGAAAGACCACTTTGTGCGCCCCGCGGGTCTTGCCCTGTTTTCAAACTCAATCCATTTTGTCTTGAAGCCGACCCATTCAAAAATACCCTTGGTGAAGCGGTTGTATTCGTCGAGCTTTAGAACTTCGTCGACTACCCTGCGGCGCATCAGGCGGAAGTCGCGCGCGCCCTGTCGGAATTTCAGCGGCGAAAGCGCGTTCATTCCCCTGTAGAAAAGGTCGGCGCAGAAAGAGCGCACGGGGGGCTCGGCGTCGCGGGTAATGCGGCGGGCGGCGACGCTATCGCAATCCTTTATTTCGGCGAACATTTGCGGCAGCAGGTCGGGAGGGTCCTGCAAATCGGCGTCCAAAATGGCTGCAAAGTCTCCCCTTGCGGCTTTCAAGCCCGCGTACATAGCCGCCTCTTTGCCGAAATTGCGCGAAAACGAAATATAGCGCACGCGCGAATCTTCGGCGGCGAGCTTTTTTATCTCGGCAAGCGTTGCGTCTGTCGAGCCGTCTTCGACGAAGATTAGCTCGAAATTTTCCGACCCCGTTTTTTTGAAGGCTTTTATAAATTCGGCGTAGAAAATGGGAATCATTTTCTCTTCGTCTTTGCAGGGGATTATTGCGCTGAAGAGCCCGTCGAATAGCGGTGCTTGCGCGGCGGCGTTTTCTTCGGGGGGAATGGTTGCTGAACTCATAGTTGCCTTTCTTCCGACATTATGACAGATTCCGCTTTCAAAACTCAATAAAATTATGCGACTGTGCGCGGTTTTTTGCAAGATGCCTTTTAGGTTTGTATTTTATTGGCAATTAAGGTGTTTTGTCGGGATTTTTTTTTGCGTGCAAAAATACGCTTGACGGGGCGGCAAAAAAATGAGAGTCTCTCCCCTAATATTCATTAAGCGAGCATAGTTTAGTGGTAAAACCGCTGTCTTCCACACAGCTGATGTCAGTTCGATTCTGTCTGCTCGCACCAATTTTTACCGCGCACAGTGCGTCGGCGGCGGGCGCGGAAACGTTCGGGCTTCTTCCCGACTTTTATCCGTTTTGACCGTTTTTCGTCGGACTTTTCGCGCAAATTAGAAAGACTAAAAAAATGGCAAATCCGCTTCTTATGGTCGGCTTCCCCAAGGGCAGCCTTGAAGAATCCACAATATCGCTCTTCGGCAAGGCAGGCTGGAGAATCACAAAGGGCTCGCGCTCGTACAAGCCTTCCATTAACGACCCAGAGCTTGACGGCCGTTTTGTCCGCGCTCAGGAAATCAGCCGCTATGTAGAGCAGGGCTTTTTCGACTGCGGACTCACGGGCTACGACTGGATTGTCGAAAACAACAGCGACGTTGTCGAAGTGTGCGACCTCATCTACAGCAAGGCAACAACGCTCAAGTCGCGCTGGGTTCTATGCGTCAAGGAAGACTCGCCCGTACAGTCGGTCAAGGACCTCGAGGGCAAGAGAATTGCAACCGAACTTGTGAACGTAACCAAGAACTATTTGGCTTCAAACGGCGTCAATGCCGAAGTGGAATTCTCTTGGGGCGCGACCGAAGTCAAAGTTCCCGACCTCGTAGACGCCATTGCCGACATCACCGAAACGGGCTCTTCTTTGCGCGCCAACAATTTGCGCATTGTAGACACGATGCTTTACACCAACACAAAGTTCATCGCCAACAAAGAGGCATGGGAAAATCCCGAAAAGCGCAATAAGATTGAGTGCATTGCAATGCTTCTGAAGGCCGCTCTCGACGCAAACAACAAGGTCGGTCTGAAGATGAATCTGCCCAAGGCAAATCTCGCGAAAGTCATTGCCGAACTTCCCGCTTTGCGCAAACCCACAATTTCCACGCTTTCAGACGAAGCTTGGGTTGCGGTGGAAACAATTGTTGACGAAAATGTCGTCAGGGAATTGGTGCCTGTACTCAAGGACAACGGCGCCGAAGGTATTGTTGAATATCCTCTCAACAAAATCATCGCCTAAAAAAGGCGCGAGGGCGCATTGCCTTTGGCGTGGCGTGGTTTTACTTCAAGAATGAGGGCAACAAATGTTGCCCTTTTCTCTTTATAAAAACCACGCCAAAGGCAATGCTCTCGGGCATCATTCAATTTCGCTTCGGACTCACGTACTAATGTACGCTACGCCTCGCAAAATGTGAATCCTGCCTCGAGCCTCGCGCCTTTTAAACAATCCCAAGCTGGTTCTTGGCTGGCGGGTTTCATATCAGCCTGTTCATAAGAACAGGGGGCTGAATTTGAAAGCTTTGTG
>DAVZIV010000005.1:0-16669 GCA_052273125.1 Candidatus Merdousia sp.
CGCCCGACCCTGTTGCCCGCAAGCATTGCAAGCGCGCCAAGCAGAACGCTTTTTGCCCGCGCCGGTTTCTCCCGTAACCACGGTGAAACCTTCGGAAAACTCCACGGTTTCCCTGCCCATTAGCGCCAGATTGACAATCTTTACAAACTCCAACATTCCCCTATTTTATTAGCCGTCCCATTACAGCAGAGGGCATGCTCTTTTGCAAGTTTTTTACTGGATTGCAGAGGGTATTTTTTGCGGGAGATTCCGCGCGTTCCGGCGGGGGAGTCGCGCGGCTATTTCGTGAAATAGCAATCGGCGAAGGGTTGGAGCTGGCGCGAGTTTTTCGGGAAAAATTCGCTGAATGTTTTGGCGCTCCAGCCTTTGGGCTTTTGCGATATGTTTTCAAGTTTGCCGAAAATGCGCGCAAGCGAAGTGTACCGGACAAGCTTTATCTGCGCGGTTTTGCCCGCGAGGCTTTCGGGAATATCCCACGAGAACGGCGCGTAGAGCCTTGTGCCGAGACTTTTGCCGTCGGCGAAAAGCTCGCACGCCATCGCGTCGGGGGTGAAGAATATCTTTTTTGCGTTTTCGGGAATTTTGATTTGCGCGGTCTGCTCGAGCTTTCCCGCGTAGCCGTCAAGCCAGCGGCCGTCGTCGGCGTAGGGCTTTAAAACGCTGCCTTGAGTTGCGAATTTTCCGCATATCAGCACCGACGGCAGGTAGGCGTAGTCTATTGCGCCGTTTGCGATTTTAAGCTCGTGTTCGCCCTTTTCAAGACGCACTTTTGTCTGCATGTAAAGCGGGGCAAGCCCCGCTATGATTCCGTCGTACGGGGCGTCGAATTGCAGGGCGCGCCCGTCGAGCTGCACTGCCGGCGCGCCGCCGAACGTCCTGCCGACGAATGTCAGAAGCATGGTTTTTTCAAGCTCGAATTTGAATGCCGAGTTTTTGAAAATCGGGCGCAGCGAGTTGTCGTTTTGTATTTCCACGCGCCATTTTGCGTCGGGATTCGGGGCGATTTTTTCGCCCTCGGGTTGCGGAATTTCGCCCGCTTCGAGCGCAATGACGCCTTTGGGGTACATTGTAAACGGATATTTTTTACCGTTTTTTGACAAAACAAGATTGCGCGTATCGTCGGTGAAGTTTATGGCCACAATAGAGCCGTCGGCGTACGGGCGCACGAGGACGTTTTCCGCAAGCGAGCCGTTTTCAAGCACCACGGGGCGGTCGGGGCTGCGTTTTGCAAAGGATTGGGCAAGCTGGATAACCGAGCGCGAGCCGACGGGCAGCCCGTTCTTGAGGCGCAGAACAAACTTGGTGTCGGGCTTGTCCTTTTCTGAAATAAGCTTCCACGAAAGCTGGTTTTGGTTCAGCGCAATAAGGGCGTCGTTTACGTTGTTTTCGCCGTAGGGGTAGACTACGCTCACGAGGGTATCGCGTTTTTTCATTGCAAAGCGCGCCGCCTTTTTCGCTTCGGGGGCGAGTTCGGAGAACTTTTCAAACCACGGCTGCGACGGCGATACGGAATTGAGCCATCCCGTGAATGCGTCCTGATGGTGCGGGTCGTCGGAGACTTTTACGCGCAGGTCGGTCTGCGAAATTGCAAGCAGGTATCTGTTTACGCCGAACGCGGCGGCAGTCCATATCTGGCGCCTCATTTGCGAAATCGGCATATCGCAGGGTCCGAGCGCGAAGAGTTCCGCCATTGCGCCGTTGCCGTTTTTCGCCGCCGCGTATTCGCCCGTGCCGAACGTCAGCCATTCAAACTGTGCGAAATTTTCCTGCGTTCTGATTTCGTCGACGGCGGGCAGGGTCAGAGCCGAAATCGGTTCTAAAATGTAGCCGTTTGCGCGGGCGGACTCGTAGGCGGTGTGCTCGGAGAGCATATGTCCCGTGGCGTAGACGTTGTGTTTTGCGCACCATTCGGCGATTTTTTCCGTGTAGCATTTTCTGAAGCGCTCGCCGAGGATTTTTGAAAGCGGGGCCGCGTAGGGCTTTGAATTTGTGCGTATGCCGCAGGCTATGTCTTGGCGGAGGTCGCCGCCGGTGAGGGCGCGGTAGTCGTCTTCAAGCCCGTCGTAGTAGGGGATTGTTGCGGAGAATTTGGGGTCTTTTACAAAATAGCCTATGGAGGGTTCGTCGGTGAAGAAACCCTTTATTAAACCGCCGAAATCATCTTTAAACATTTTGTAATAGGCTTCGTGGGTGAGGCTTACAAAGCAGTCGACGGGGGCTTCGTTGAGCAGATCGGGCATTTGCCTGTTGCGCAGGGTTTTGAATGTTATTTTGCCGTCGTCGCCTTTTATCGCGGAAAGCTGCCGCAGGGCGAAGTCGGGATTTATTTTCATTGTCTGCTTGTTCGCCGTGCCGCTGGGCCAGTTGAATTCGTCGTAGAGCCACACGGAAGTGTAGCCGAGGCGCTTGCCCTCCGAGACGAGGAATTTCACAAAGTCGAACCATTCGTCGGTTAGGTACGAATACTCGCAGCCCGTGCGCGGGTATATCAGGAATTGCGAAAAGCCGCCGCGCATCTTTTCCATATGGCGCGTTATGAAGCTTTTTTCGGGCTTGCCGTTTACAACGAACATCGCAATGAGCGGGTTTTCCGTCTCGGAAAGCTCCGGGAGTTTTGCATGCGACTTCGGCGGCAGAATTATAGCCGCCGAAAGCATTGCGGCTTTTGCGATGGTTTGAAGGGAAATTTTCATAGCCTGCATTCTAACCGATTTTGCGTTTTTTGTGCACTTTTTTATTCGGACAAATTGTTTTATTTTGGACAAATTCCGCGCCTGTGCGCGGAGGCAAAAAAAGAAGGATTTTCCGCAATGGAAAACCCTCTTTAAATGGTGGCCAGAACGGGAATCGAACCTGTGACACAAGGATTTTCAGTCCTCCGCTCTACCGACTGAGCTATCTGGCCGTTAAAATAATGCGTTCATTAAGCCCGAATTTTCGGCGCTCGTCAACACTTTTTTGCGAAAATTTGCTATTTGTTCCTAAAACTCGAACGCCGAGCCCGATTTGTCGAACGGCGAGACTATTTCAACGCGCTCTTCGTCCCCGCTTGAAATGTTTGCGTCTTCGAGGAGTTCGGCGATGTGCTCAATGCTGTTGCATTCGCGCGAGACGTGCGAGAGGTATATCTTGGCGACGTTTTGCGGCAGCGTTTTCAGCAGTGCTATTGCGTCGGCGTTGCAGAGGTGTCCGTAGACGCTTGAAATGCGGTTTTTGAGCATTTGCGGGCGCTTGGATCTCGCCAACATCACGGGGCAGTAGTTGCTTTCAAGCACAAGCATATTGCAGTCTTGGGCGACGTCGCGCACGACGTTTGTTATTTTGCCCAAGTCGGTTGCGTAGGCTATTTTTTTGCCGCCCGCGGCGAACGTGTAGCCGACGGGGTCGCTGGTGTCGTGCGGAATGGGGAACGACTGCACTTCGACTCCGTAGAAATCGAATTTTTGCCCCGTTTCAAAAATCCGCCAGCCGAGGTTTTTCGTTGCGGCGTCTTTGTAGCGGATACATTCGGCGGTTGCCTTGTTGGCGAATACTTTCGCGCGTGTTTTGGCGAAGCTGCGCAGAGCCGCGTAGTGGTCTATGTGCTCGTGGGTGATGAATATTGCGTCTATATCGGATTCGGAAAGGCTTTTTGCCGCGAGGAATTTGCGGATTTTCGTTATTCCAAGCCCCGCGTCCACAAGCATTTTTATTCCGTCGATTTCAAGGAATGCGCAGTTGCCGCTGCTCGAGCTGCCCAGTATTTGAAAGCTGATTGCCATTTTGCGTCTCTATTGGGCTGCGGGAGTTTCCCGCGTTTGTTCGGGCACGTCTGCTGGGGCGTTTTTTAGTTGCTCGTACCTTTTTATGCGGATTTCATCGAGGGCTTTTTTTAGCGTTTGCAAGTCGTGTTTGAGCACGTCCTGTTTTTCGAGCTTCATAACGTGGATATCGCCGAAGCCGCCGACTTTTATTGTCTGCTCGGGGTTGAGGAACGCGTCGCCCATCATGAGGACTGTTTCGCCCGTGAAGAAGCGCATTTCCACGCTGTACGAGTCTACAAGCGCGCTGAACGGAACGATTTTCTCCGCGCGCTTTAGCGGCATATTCCAGCGCCCGATGTCGCGGATTACGCGCTTGAGGAAAAATCTTCCGTTGAGCAGGTCGAGACCGAAGACGCCGCTGCCGACCTCAAAGGTGAGCGTGTCGGCGTTTTTCGACCTGTAGACGCCCGAATAGAGGCAGTAGTTGCCGTAGGCGTCGGGGACAACGAACGTGTTTGACGAAAAATACATTTCGCCGCCCGCCGCGTCGGAGGGAACGTTGAGGTGGCTTTTTATCTCTTCGGGAATTTCCGCGCGCAGCTGTATTTGGGCGTCGGCAGTTTCGACAAAGGCAAGCTGCCACGGAATGCTGAGCGTGTTTGCCGACTTGCAGCCGAGCGTTTGCATAAGTCCCGCGGGCTGGGCAATTGTAGCCGTGGCGAGCGTTTTGCCGGCGTTGTTCCACGCCTGAACGAAGTTGAGCGTGCCAGCGAAAATTTGCAGGGGCTTTTTTGTTTGGCGCTTGAATGTTCTGCCGTCGAAATCGCCGACAATGTAGCGACCGTCGCCGGAGACCAGCGCCCACTTTGTGCCGCCGCTGCCGAGAACTTCGGCGGAAACCAACACTGCGTTGTTTGAACCGAGTTCGGGAAACGCCTCGGAGGTTTTTTCCCACTTTTTGAGGTCTTTTGAAACGTATATCGCCGCCGTTGCCGATTTTTTGTCTTGGGCGAATTCGGTTCTAACGAGCGTCCAGAGGTTGGATTTTTCGTTGAAGAAAAGCTGCGGCCACATTCCCGCGCCGTCTATTTTTATTTCGGCAAGCGGCATTATGTCCGTGAGGTTTTCGGTAGCGGCGAATACCGTTTGGGATTTTTCGTTTGTGATAGCAAGAATCACGCCCCTGCCTGTCGCGGGGAAGAGCCCGCTTTTGTTGTCCGAGTCGACGCACGCAGACATGGGCGAGGCGGCGGGCGTTTTTTGCAGGGCGTCGGTCTGCTTGTAGCTCCAGTTTACAAGGTCGGCGCTTTCCGCCAGCACCAAGTTGAACGTCCCCGCGTAGAGGAAAGACGCCGCGTTTTGGAGTATGTATGCGTAGTATTTATTGTTAAACTTAAACAATCCGCTTGAAGCGCCCAAAAGCCCGTTGGTGGCGGCTATGTGAAATTTGGGGCGCTCGGGGTCTTGGGCAAAGTTTCCTTCAAAGCAACGGTCGGAAGTCAAGATGGTGGGGACACCCGCAAAACTTTGCGATGGGTATTTGATTTTGAGTTTTTGCCCTTTGAATGCCGACACGTTTATTGGCGCGTACCAGTCGCCCTTGCCCGAGGCGAGCATTACGGGGGCGTTGTAGATTTGTTTTGCGTTTTGCCCCTCTATTACGACGGGGCGCGCGGGCGATTTCGGCGAAACGGGCAGATAGAGAAAGTCGGCGTCGGCTTCAACTTCTATTTCAGCATTCGGGGCGGTTGGGGCATTTTGCGCGGCAAATGCCAGCGCGGGCGCGCACAGCATCAATAAAATTTTAATCGGCTTAAGCATTGTGTATTCAAGACATCAAAACGGCGCGCGTTTTGCAATTATTTTCATTTTTTATTTTGTGCCGGCGCTAAATTTTTAGACAAAAAAACCGGATTAAAAAAATCCGGTTTTTTATAATACTTAATTTAAAGTATTAGTATCTCAGAGAAGCTTCGAGCGACACCATGTGCTGGTTGTAGTTCGCGCTTGCGGTATCCGAGGAATTGTTGATGTAGTTGTAGTTGAGGGCAAGCTTTATGAACTTGTTGGGGTTGTAGGAAACGCCGACTCTCGTCCAGATTGTTTCGTCGCTTCTGTCCTGCAACTCATAGCTTGTATCTCTGTACTGCATTGAAGCCGTACCGATGATTTTTGCGTTGAAGAAGTAGTTCACGCCAGCTTCGCCGAATGTGTATGTTGTGGACTGGGCATTTGCGCTGCCGCCGAAGTCTCTTGCAGCCTTAACATATACGCCCATCTTGTCGGAAACCTCGTAGTTGAGGGTGATTCTGCCCGACATTGTCCAGTCGTCCTGGTAGCCGTAAGCAACTGTGTCGTAGGTACGGTTTGTAGCGCCGAAGTAGAGTTCGCAGTTGAGCTTGGGGGCGATTTCGCCGAGAACAGTTACGCCCACAAAGTTGTCAACTCTGTCGTCACCGTAAAGCAAAATGTTGCGTGCGCGACCGTCGAACATATCCATGTAGCGGTACATGTAGGTAAGACCTACGGAAATTTTCTGGGTGGCTCTGTAGTAGATGCTCAACGGTACGGAATACATGCTGTAGCTTGTATATTCATCTTGATATCCGCGTGTGTATTCCAATTCGGCCCAGTCGAAACCGATTGTGGCGAATACCTTTTCGGTGAAGTCGTACTGGCCTTTTGCGCCCGCCGCCCAGTAGTTGTAGTCAACGAGCTTGCCTTCATTTCTCATGGTTGCATCAATATCGGAAGAGTTCTGCGCGTACTGGTCGTACTTGAAGTATGATGAGGCGTTCCAGTTCGACTCCGTATAGGAAGCGTTCGCCGCCAAGTGAGCCGTGTTGCGGTCGAGAGACTTGTGGTCTACATACTTTGTAAAGTCTTCGTTGAACTTGATGTTTGCCTTGAACTTGCTGTTGCGGCCGTAGTCGGCTTCAGCGCCGAGTCTCAAAGTGCCTGCGTAGTCGTCAATTTTCTGGTTCGAGTCGGACGCGTAAGTTACGTTCGAGTTGTAGCTTCCCATGACGGCGCCGCGGAAGAATATGTCGAGCTGGTCGCCAACGGTTACCAACGGAGCCGCATTTGCCGCCATAGCAACGGCCGCGAGCAATGATGTAGCAATAGTCTTTTTCATAGTTGTCTTCTTTTTTTTGGTTAAATGTATCTGCCGAGAACTTTTAATTGAAGTCGATTTTCAAGTATCGGAACATATTGTCAAGCTTTTTGTCGATTTATTTTTTTTGCTCAAAATTCCAACAATATACTTGAAAAATGCCGAATGTGTGTATTTCTAGAGAAGAAATAACTGTTTCGGAAATGAATATATCGAAGAATTCGGCTGGGGAAAAATCTAAATATCCCGTTTTGTTCGGGCTTGCGCATCGCGTTTGCGACGAAAATGGCACATGGAGCGTCAAAATAGCATGGGGAAGGGTTGCGGCGTTCCTCGCGCTTTCGGCTATAATTTTGTATTCGGCGGTAGTTTTGGCAATATATGTGTTCATGCGCTACTTCAAGTCGTACACGGAAATGACGGTTGTCGACGCAATCACCATGCCGTTCAACAGGCAGGCGTTCCGCGAGCAGATGGGCGACTTCAACGTAAACGAGGCAAAAGAGTATTTTAAGAACGGAAAATTCAGGGAGGGGTATATGTCGCTTGTGGCGGGCTGCGGCAGGAATCCCAAAAATCTCGACGGCGTGAAACTTCTCTCCGAGCTGTATCTTGTTTCCTTCCGCCGTTCCGACAGAGCCGTGGAGCTTCTCGAGCGCAGCCTCCCCTACGGCGTAAACGATATCCAGTACGTCAGGCTCTATATGAAAATCCTCATGGAAAGGGCCGAAGACGCCCGCCTTGTGGGCGTTGCGGGCAAGCTGCTTTCCATGAAGACCCTCAAGAACGAGGAGGTCAAGCTGTATTTGGCGATGTCGCTTGCGACAATCCACGCCTACCACGGCAACTACGCGAAATCCAAAGAATATATTACCGAGTACGGGCTTGACAAATCCCTCCCCGGAATTTTGCGCCTTTCAAAGAACGAGTGGGAGCTTGGCAATCGCGATGCCGCCATAAAAATTCTTGCCGACGGCATAAATTTCCCGAAGAACAAAGAGGCAATCTACGCGCTTCTGGTCAACTACTATTCGGCGATGAAAGACTACGACACCGCCCGCCGCTACTCGATGCTGCGTTCGCTCGAAAATCCGTTTTCAATGGAGCAGCGGATGGAGTACCTCGACCTGCTCAAGAAAAGCGGCGACACCGAGGCCATGAAGCGCGATATGGAAATCTTCTTCAAGGAGTATCAGGACGACAACCGCAGCATTCTCTACCTTGCCAATTTCGTCGCCGACATAGGCGACCTCAAATTTATGCGCCGCATATACGACCTCGCCCTGCAGAAGAATTTCTCCATAGCCCCCTATTGTCTGCTTCTTTTGGAGACTACCATAAACGAGGGCGACTATAAATCGGCAGTGGCGTTCGTCGAAGACATAATGAAGACAAAGCCCAAGTGGAAGGAGCGCCACGAGGACGTTGTTTTGTGCCTGCGCGCCGTAACCTACTACGCAGTCGGCAACCTCAATATGGCGGATATTCTCACGAACGACATCGTGAAGCGCAACAACATTCCCGTGAAGGTGCTCATATCCACCGCCAGAATGTTCGAGCGTCTCGGCGGGGCGAACAACGCGCTCAAGATTCTCGAAAGGGCGGTTGCGCTGTATCCGTCGTCGCAGATGGCGCTTACCCGCCTGATTCAGACGGAGCTTAGAATGGGCATTTCAACGGATATGTACACGCACGTCATGCGCCTCATAAAAATGCGACGCCCGCCGCGCGAGCTGATTGCCGACGCCCGCAACAGCATTTGCAGCGACAAATTCGTCTACATTGCCGAGCGCGACAGCATTATAAAGGAGATTGACTACCTGATGAACAACAGGGCGTCGGTCTTTACCGAGGGCGAGAACGCCAACAATATGCAGTCCGAATCCGACTTCAATTTCTAAGTTTTTGCCTGCGCCGAAATGCGCGTTTTGCGAGATGTTGCAAAAAACGGGGTTTTCTTCCGGCCGAAGACACCCCGTTTTTTGCGGCGCAAGCTAAGCTTTTTTCGCCCTTGCCACTGTTATGAATACCGCGCCCGCAAGTATTGCAAATAGCGAATAGAACGTTCCGCGGCTTAGCCCGCATATCAGCTCCACGCCGACATCGGGCTCTCTGAAAACTTCGCAGACAATTCTCACAATTCCGTAGAGTACGAGAAATTCGCCCGTGAGCTGCCCGCCGCGCGGCTTGCCGCGCCAAAGCCTTGTTTGCATATACACAAACAGGAAAAGCCCCTCGGCAAAAGCCTCGTAGAGCTGCGACGGGTGGCGCGGGGCGATTTGTTCAATCGGCGTTCCCGCGGGCGCGGAGTTCGGGAAAACCATCGCCCACCAGACGTCTGAAACTTTTCCCCAAAGCTCGCCGTTGACGAAGTTCGCCAAGCGCCCGAGAAAAATCCCCGGGGACGCCGACGCCACCACGATGTCGGCAACGCGCCCGAACGGCTTTTTGTGCGCCAGCGAAAACGCCAAAAGGGCAATGAACGTGCCTATGAATGCGCCGTGGCTTGCCATTCCGCCCTTCCAGACCTGAAAGAAAACAAGCGGGTTTTCCAAAAAGGAATCGAGCGAGTAGAATAGCATGTATCCCAAGCGCCCGCCCAGAATTATTCCGAAGAGCAGGTAGGTAAGCAGCGTGGAATTTTCGTCTTTAGTCAGCGGGCTTTTGCCCCTTGCCGAGTACAAATTGAACAGCCAAAGCCCTATCAGAAAGCCCGCCATGTATGAAAGCCCGTACCAGCGGATTCCCTCCAAAAAAAATCCCTGCGGAAAGCGGATTGCAAACGGGTCGAAGTTTACTACGTAATGTGCGGCTGATTCCATAAAAATAATGTTTGAAGAAATTTTTGTTGCCTGTAATCTTTGACCGATTTTATTTTTTTATCAATGAAAGAATTTAATTTAAAAGAACTGCTCGATTCCCGTTTCGGCGAAAACTACGAATTGCACGACAAATACGTCAACAAAACTTTGGCGAAAGTCTTAAAAACCATAGGCTTTGACAAGTGCTACAAGTCGGCAAAGGGCGCGTATCTCTACGACGCCGACGGCAACGCGTATCTGGATTTCATCTCCGGCTACGGCGTCTTCGGAATGGGGCGCAACAACCCCGTCATAGCAAAGGCGCTCAAGGACGCGATAGACCTCGACCTCCCGAATATGGTGCAGCTCGACTGCGCGGAGCTAAGCGGACTGCTTGCCGAGCGCATTGTAAAGCTCCACAACAACAAGCTCAGCGCGGTGTTCTTCTGCAATTCGGGCACCGAGGCAAACGAGGGCGCAATAAAATTCGCCCGCGCCCACACGAAGCGCACGCGCATAATTTCCATGGACGGCGGCTATCACGGCCTCACCTACGGCGCGCTATCCGTAACAAAAACCCCGCATTTTCAGGAGGGCTTCGGGCCTTTCCTCCCCGATACCGACGTAATAGGCTTCAATAAAATAGACGAGCTTGAGGCGAAGCTCAAAGAGGGCAACATTGCCGCATTCATCGCCGAACCCGTAATCGGGCACGGTGTCGACATTCCCTCCGACGACTTTTTCCCCAAGGCGCAGGAACTCTGCCGCAAATACGGCGCCCTCTTTATAATGGACGAAGTCCAGACGGGTTTCGGTCGCACGGGCAAGATGTTCGCCTACCAGCACTGGGGGCTTGAACCCGACATCGTGACCATGGCAAAGGCGCTCAGCGGCGGCTATGTTCCCGCGGCGGCGTTCATCACCACGCGCGAAATCCACCAGAGCGTGTTCTCGCCGCTCGACAACTGCGTAAAGCACTCGACCACTTTCGGGCGAAACAATCTGGCGATGGTCGCAGGCCTTGCCACAATTCACGTTTTGGAAAACGACGGCTTGGTCGAAAACTGCGCCAAGATGGGCAAACTTCTCAGGGAAAAGCTGGAGGCGCTCAAGCAGAAACACTCTTATATAAAAGAGGTGCGCGGTTTGGGGCTGATGATTGCCATCGAATTTCAGGAGCCAAAAGGCCTGCTGCAAAAGGCGGCGTGGCGCGCGCTCAAGGCGGCGAACAATTCGCTTTTCACGCAGATGATTGTAACTTCGCTGATGGACAAATACAGAATTATCACTCAGGTGACCAGCCACGAAGTCCACGCGGTAAAACTGCTCCCGCCGTTTGTCATCACCGAAAAGGAGGTCGATTTCTTCGTGAAGGCTTTCGACGAAACCCTCACAGAGGCGGCAAATCCCACGGGCGCGCTTTGGAAGTTCGGAAAGCGCCTCATTGCGGCAAGTTTGGAGAACAGGTAGGCGCGACATGGAGACGTACGAAGAGTTCGAAAAACATCTCGGCCGGTTGCGCGCCCGCGTAGACGCAGCCGCGCGCGCATGCGGCAGGAATCCCGCCGAAGTGAAAATTCTGCCCGTAACCAAGACCCACCCGCTTGCCTCCGCCGAATACGCCGCGCGCGCGGGCTTTTCCGCCGTAGGAGAAAACAAGGTTCAGGAGGCTGTCGGAAAAATGCAGGAGGCTCGAAAAACAGGCTCTTGCGCGGGCTTGCAGTGGGAGCTTATCGGGCATCTCCAGACGAACAAGGCGAAAAAGGCGGTGGAAAATTTTGCAAGAATACAGAGCGTAGACAGCTTAAAGCTCCTTGAAAAAATCGATTTCGAGGCGGAGAAAATCGGCAAAGTCCAGCGCGTGCTGCTCCAGATAAATTCCGGCGAAGACCCCTCAAAATTCGGCGCCGACATAGCCGACGCCCCCGCGCTTGCGGAGGCGGCGCTTTCAAAAAAGCACGTCGCGGTGGAGGGGCTTATGGCTATCGCCCCGCTCGACGAAAATCCGGACTCGGCGCGCAGGGCGTTTCGCACGCTGCGCGAAATCCGCGACGCCCTCTCGCAAAAGTTTTCCGCGTCCCTTCCCGAGCTTTCAATGGGCATGAGCGGCGATTTGGAGGCGGCAGTCGAAGAGGGGTCTACAATGATACGCGTTGGTACTTTTCTTTTCGGACAACGAATTTATCCCGCAAAATGATATACACGCCCGACCAGCTTTCGCTTCCGGAATTCGACAATCCCCACCCCAAGTTTGCCGTCTTCGGGCACCCCATTGCGCATTCGCTCAGCCCAAAAATGCAGAATGCCGCGCTCGCCGAGCTGGCGAAGACGCGCCGCGAATTTGCGCGTTCCAAGTATTACGCTTTCGACGTAGAGCCGCAGAATCTCGGCGCGGTGCTCGCGGAATTTGGCGGGCGCAATTTTGTCGGAATAAATCTCACCATTCCGCACAAGGAGATTGTCCTGCCGTTTTTGAAAAGCGTGGATTCGTTTGCCCTGCGCGCCGGCGCGTGCAACACGCTCGCCAATGCGGGGGGAATCTGGCGCGGCTTCAACACCGACGGCTTCGGAATCGAGGGCGCAATGGAGCGGGCTTTCGGCTCTGGGTTCGGCGGCGCGGACGTTTTTGTTTTGGGCGCCGGCGGGGCGGCTCGCGGGGCGTGCTTCTACGCGCTTGAATGCGGCTGCAAAAGCCTTTCTATTGCAAACCGCTCTCCCGGGCGTCTTGCGCGCCTTGCCGCCGATATTCGCGCGGCGGGTTTTGAGTGTTCGACATTTGAGCTTTCGCGCGCGCTTCCTATCGCCGAAAACGCCGTCGTCGTCAACGCAACCTCCATCGGTCTGAAGCCCGACGACGCTCCCGTTCTCGATTTTTCCGCAATACCCGCCTCGGTGAAATTTTTCGATATGCCCTACAGGGTCGGCGGCGAAACGCCGTCTGTCTCGGCGGCGCGCGGGCGCGGCATTGCCGCTTCGAGCGGGCTGCCGATGCTTGCCTTTCAGGGCGCAAAATCAATGTCCATATGGACGGGCGCGGACTGCCGCGTTCTTGCAAAAACAATGTTGGAGGCTCTATGTCTGTGAGTTTTTTCGAGGCGGCGTCGCAATTTCCGCACATAATTTCCGCGGCGGTTTTCGCCGTCGGGGCGTGTGTGGGCAGTTTCCTCAACGTCTGCGTTTTCAGAATTCAAAGGGGCGAGTCCGTGGCGTTTCCGCCGTCGCATTGCCGCTGCGGCAAGCCGATAAAGTTTTACGACAACATTCCGATTGTTTCGTGGTTTGTGCTCCGCGGAAAGGCGCGCTGCTGCGGCTCGCGGATATCGTTTAGGTATCCGTTCGTGGAGTCGCTGACGGCGGTTTTGTTCCTCGCGCTTTGGCTTGCATTCCCGCCCGCTGTTGCCGCCGCGTATATGGTTTTTGTCTCGATTCTCGTCTTCTGTGCCTTTATTGATTTGGACACAATGACAATTCCGGACGCCGCGACGGTCGGCGGCACGTGTTGCGGCGTTGTGCTTTCCGCCGCCGTTCCAGAGTTGCAGGACGCCCGACTTGACGATATGCCGGCGTTTGCCTCCCACTTGAAGGGGTTTGGGCTTTCGGTCTTTTGCGTCGCGGCGGCTTCGGGTTTTTTGTACTGGCTTAGGCTGCTTGCCGAAAAGGCCCTCTCGCGCGAGGCGATGGGCGAGGGCGACGTAATTCTTCTCGGCTTCATCGGCGCTTTCTGCGGCTGGAAAGGCGCGCTGACTGCGCTCTTTGCGGGCTCTCTCGTCGGCTGTGTTGTGATGCTGCCTGCCGTTTTTGTAGGCGCTTTGTTGCGGAAAAAATCGTGCGCTGGGCTTGAAGTTCCGTTCGGACCGTGGCTTGCCGCGGGGGCACTGGTTCACATTTTCTGCCAGAAATGGACATTGCCTATCATTGACTCGTTTCTCGGTGTTTTTGCAAAATGAACGAAGACTTGGCGGAGTTTCTCGCGTACATTTCCACCCAGCGCCGCTATTCGGCGTACACTTCGCGCAACTACGAGGGCGCGGTGAATGAGTGGCTGTCGTTTTTGGCGGGGTTGGGTCTCGACGCCAAAGCCGCCACGCGCCGCGATGCCCGCCGTTTCTTAATGCACATTTCCGACGACTATCAGCCCGCGACAATCCGCAACAAAATTTCCGCCGTCCGCTCCTTCTACAAATTTTTGCTCAAGACTTTTTCCGTCGAAGCCGATCCGTTTGACGGTCTCAAGCTTCCCAAAAAACCGCGCAATCTGCCCGTTTTTCTGACCGAAACGCAGATGCCGCAGCTGCTCGAAGCCCCGTTTGAGGACGAGCGCGCCAACGGACTCGACCACGTCAAGGCTCTTCGCGACGCCCTCTGTTTCGAGCTTCTCTACGGCGCGGGGTTACGCGTAAGCGAGCTTTGTTCGCTCAAGTGGCGCGATATCGACTTTCTCCGCAATGCCGCCACCGTTCGCGGCAAGGGCAACAAGACGCGTTTTTGTCCGTTCGGCAAGGTCGCGGGCAATCTTTTGCGGACTTGGCGCGACTCGTTTTCCCCTTTCAAAAATCCCGACGATTTCATTCTCTATACTCCGCGCAACAAGCCGATGTATCCGCGTTTTGTCCAGCGCGAGCTTGCAAAATATTTGGCGCAGACGAACCTTCCGTCGAACATCACGCCGCACAAACTGCGGCATTCTTTTGCAACGCATCTCGTAAACGAGGGGGTGGATTTGCGCGCCCTGCAGGAGATGCTCGGGCATGCCAGTCTTTCGACTACGCAGATTTACACACACCTCAACACGAAGAAGCTTGTGGCCGAGCACCGCTCCTCCCACCCAAAGGCGTGAAATTGGCTTAAAAACGCGTTTCGGAATCACCTGCCAGTGCTCGCGTACTTCAGTACGCCACGCACCGTCAGCTGCTTCCAAAGCCGCGTTTTTTCAGCTCACAATGGTTATTCTAATTTGAAGTTTTTATATCAATCTGTTCAGAAGTATTGAGTATTCTGAATTTGAACGTCGTTTTTTGAGTAATAATCTCAAAATGGGGATAGCGGATTGAGCGAAGCGATACCGCGTAAGGGGCTTGCCCCTTCAGTGGAAACACGCCCAGCGGGTTCACTGACAAAGCACGGGATATTTTTCGGTAGAAAAATCCGTGCGCCAAACAATAAAAAAAGGTTGAAATGGAGGGTAAGGGTGATAGAGTTTTGCGCGATAATATCTTAACATCGACACTATGGAAGGCGAAAAAATAACAATAGCAAACGGAGAACTCAATGTTCCCGACAATCCTATAATGCCCTTTATCGAAGGCGACGGTATCGGTCCCGATATTTGGCGCGCGGCGGTTCGCGTTTTTGACGCGGCAGTGGGAAAGGCGTACGGCGGCCAGCGCAAGATTCACTGGCTCGAGGTATTGGCGGGCGAGAAAGCTTTTAAGAACACGGGCAGCTGGCTGCCCCAGGAAACGCTCGACGCTTTCGGCGAGTATCTCGTTGGCATTAAAGGGCCTTTGACAACCCCCATCGGCGGCGGTATCCGCTCGCTGAACGTGGCGTTGCGCCAGCAGCTCGACCTCTACGTCTGCCAGCGCCCCGTGCGCTATTTCAACGGCGTCGACAGCCCCGTTAAGCGCCCCGACTTGGTCGATATGGTGATATTCCGCGAAAACACCGAAGACATTTATGCGGGCATTGAATTCGAGCGCGGCTCTGAAGACGTGGAAAAGCTCAAGTCGTTTTTGAAGGCGGAATTCCCCGCAAAATTTTCAAAGATACGATTCCCCGAATCTTGCGGCATAGGCATTAAGCCCGTATCGCAGGAGGGCACGGCGCGTCTGGTTCGCTCGGCAATCAAGTATGCAATAGCGCAGGGGCGCAAGTCGGTAACGCTCGTCCACAAGGGCAATATAATGAAGTTCACCGAAGGCGCGTTCCGCGACTGGGGCTACAAAGTCGCCAAGGAGGAATTCGGCGCGGTCGACATCAACGGCGGCCCGTGGTGCCAGCTGCCCAACGGCATAGTCGTTAAGGACGTAATTGCCGACGCATTCCTGCAGCAGATTCTCACGCGCCCTGCCGAGTACGACGTCGTCGCAACCCTCAACCTCAACGGCGACTACATTTCCGACGCGCTCGCCGCGCAGGTCGGCGGTATCGGCATTGCCCCCGGAGGCAACATCAACTACACAACCGGTCACGCCATTTTCGAGGCTACCCACGGCACGGCGCCCAAGTACGCAAATCTCGACAAAGTCAACCCCGGCTCGCTGATTCTTTCGGGCGAAATGATGTTCCGCTACATGGGCTGGAACGAAGCCGCCGACCTCGTTATCAAGGGTCTTGAAGGCTCGATAAAGGCGAAGGTTGTAACATACGACTTGGCGCGCCTGATAGCCGGCTCGCACGAGGTGAAGTGCTCGCGCTTTGCCGACGAAATCATAGCCCAACTTTCAAAATAGCATATGGCGGATTTGCTTGTATTCGGCTCGATTGCCTACGACTGCATTGAAACGCCGACCGACAGTGAAGACTACATTCTCGGCGGTTCGGCGGCGTATGCGGCGATAGCGGCTTCGTACTTTGCGCCCGTCAAGATTGCCGGAATTGTCGGCGCGGATTTCAAGCCGTCGGATTTGGAGCGCCTGCGCTCGCGCGGAATAGACACTTCGGGAATGGAGTTCAGCTCCAAGCCCACGTTCTTCTGGCGCGGCAGATACCACGACAACTTCAACTCGCGCGATACCCTCGACCTGCAGTTAAACGCATTCGATGGCTACGTGCCGAGCCTGCCTCAGTCGTGCTCGTCGGCGGAATACGTGCTGCTGGGCAACATATCGCCCGAGCATCAAAAAACGGTGCTCGATAGTGTAAAAAATTCTAAGTTCGTAGTTTTGGATACTATGAATTTCTGGATTGAAACCGCCCGCGGGGCGCTCGAGGCATTGCTTCCGCGCGCCGACCTCTTCATTCTCAACGACAGCGAGGCGAAAATGCTTTCGGGAGAGCGCAACATAATT
>DAVZIV010000006.1:0-16636 GCA_052273125.1 Candidatus Merdousia sp.
GCAAACTCGGCGCACAGCGGCTCATTTCGTATTCAAAGGCTTTCGGGATAGGCGAAAAGACCGACATCGGCCTTTCGGGCGAAATCAACGGCACGCTCCTGCCGCTGAACAAATGGGACGGCCTTACAATCACGCGCATGCCCATCGGACACGCAGTCGCAGTTACGCCGCTGCAAATTCACTGCGCAATGAGCGTGATAGCAAATCAGGGAATTTATATGAAACCCCAGCTTGTAAAGCGGGTCTACGACAACAAGGGGCAGACCGTAATAAACTACTCGCCCCGCGCGTTGCGCCGCGTGATATCGCCGAAAGTCGCCTCGCTGATGGGCGAAATGCTCTCGACCGTCACCACGCGCGAAGGCACGGCGCGCCGCGCCGCAATCAAGGGCTTTGAAGTGGCGGGCAAAACGGGAACGTCGCAAAAATTCATCAAGGCGAAAGACCTTCCGCCCAACGCCGACGGCACGCCCCGCAAGCGCGGCGAATACAGCAACAAAAAGCACGTCGGCTCTTTCACGGGCTTCTTCCCCGCAAAAGCCCCGCGCTTGGTCATAACCGTTGTGGTCGATACCCCGAAGCTCAAGGGCATAGGCTACGGCGGCGTGGTGGCAGCCCCAGCGTTCAGGGAAATAGGCGAACAGGCCGCCGTATATTTGGGAATACAGTCCGACGAAGAATTTGAAAAAAAAGTAGCTTGGAAAGCGACTAACAATGATTAAATTTAACGATTTGCACAGTTTAATTTGCCTCTGCGGCGCGCGCTCGAGAATGATGTATTTTGCGCAGTCCGACCTCGGGGCAAGCTCGTACACCGTCGCCGATTTGGCGAAGGCGGTAGACGCCGTAAAGCTCACGGGCAACAAAGACGCCGAAATAAAAATGCTCATTGCCGACAGCCGCAGGGTTGCCCCCGCAACCGCGTTCTTCGCCGTGCGCGGCCACAATACAGACGGCAACAAATACGTGGAGGAAGCCGCCCACAGGGGCGCCTGCGCAATAATTTCCGAACAGCCCGCGCCGCGCTTCTTTCCCTCCACATGGATTCAGGTCTCCGACATAGCCGCCGCAATGGCAAAGGCGGGACGCAGCTTCTACGGCAACACCGAAGGCGTGCTCAAAACAATAGGCATCACGGGCACGAACGGCAAAACGAGCGTCTCTTGGATGGTTCAGAAAATGCTCAACGACCTCGGCACGAAATGCGGTCTCGTAGGCACAATCCACTACGACCTCGGCGGCAGATGCCTGCCGGCAAGCCGCACGACGCCCGAAGCGCTCGAGCTTCACGCAATGCTCAGCCAAATGCGCTTTTCCGAATGCAAGGCGGTTGCAATGGAAATAAGCTCGCACTCCATAGCCCAAAAGCGCGTGGAGGGAATACATCTCGACTGCGCCTGCTTCCTCAACCTAACTCAGGACCACCTTGACTACCACAAGACTATGGACGAATATTTCAAGACGAAGGCCTCCGTTTTCACGGGCGCTCTCGGCTCGCTCCCGAAGTCGGCGGTAATCAATATTGACGACCCATACGGCAGAAAAATCACCACGATGCTCGACGCAAAAATAAAGGCTATCACTTTCGGTATAGAAAGCGCCGACGCCGTAATCCGCGCCGAAAACATCGAAATGCTGCCGCAGAAATCCGGCTTCACCCTCGTCTACCCCGGGGGGAAAACCGAAGTCTCGGTGAATATGCCTGGGCACTACAACATTTTGAACGCCTTGGCGGCGCTGTCGGTAATATACGCGACGGGCGGCGACATAAGCGCGGCGGCGAAATCGCTTTCGACATTCGGCGGAGTTCCGGGGAGAATGCAGAAGGTTCAGGGCAGCCCCGACTTCGACATATTCGTCGACTACGCCCACACGGACGACGCCCTCCGCAACGGCCTTTCGATGCTCAGGAAAGTCGTCAAAGGCAGGCTGCTTGTGGTCTTCGGCTGCGGCGGCAGGCGCGACAGGACAAAGCGCCCGCTGATGGTCAAAGCCGTTCAGGACTTCGCCGATATGGCGTGGGCTACGAGCGACAATCCGCGCGGAGAGCCCCTCGAACAGATTTTCGACGACATGAAAAAGGGAATCGTTGACGAATCCAAAATTCTCTTCGTCAGCGACAGGCGCCGCGCCATAAACCTCGCCATAGAATCCGCCCAAAAAGGCGACTGCATTCTAATCGCGGGCAAGGGGCACGAGACTTTTCAGGAGCTCGGCGACACCATCATTCCCTTCGACGACAAGCGCGTTGCCGAAGAACTATTGAATTTAAAACGTATAATATAATGCCATTCTTCAAGACAGACGACCTTCAGACTTGGACGGGCGGAAGCTGGAAAAACATAGCCTCCGCAAAGCCCGACATCCGCGGATTTTCCGCTGACAGCCGCGATATCGGAAAGAACTTCGCATTCGTGGCGCTCAAGGGCGGGCGCGACGGCTGCGACTTTGCCGCAGACGCCGTTGCAAACGGCGCAACCGCCGTGATTGCCGAGCGCGAACTCGACGTCGGCGTGCCCGTGCTCGTGGTAAAAGACGCGCTCAGAGCGCTTCAAACCATAGCGAAATTCCACAGGCTGCGCTTCGACAACCCCGTCGTCGGCATAACGGGCTCGTGCGGAAAGACCTCCACAAAGGAAATGCTCGCGCGCCTGCTCGACAACAAAAACCCGCTCTATACCGAAAAGAACTACAACAACGAAATAGGCGTTCCGCTGACCCTAACGCGCATAGACATGCGCCAAAACCAGCTTGCGATAATAGAGGCGGGCGTAGGCGCTCCCGACCAAATGAAGGAGCTTGCCGACATGATTGAACCCGACATCGCCGTGATAACGAACGTCGGGCTTACCCACTTGGAGCGCTTCAAGGAAATTTCGGCGGTGGCGCGGGAAAAGGCGCGCCTGCCCGAGCGCGTTGTGGAAAACGGCTGGTGCGTAATGCACCAAAACCTGCTCAGCTGGAAGGCGTTTGACGACCTCCCCTGCAAAAAGGCCGTTCTCGCCGCGGCGGACTCGCCAGAAGTCAAGGCGGATCTGGTTTTCAGATACTCTATTTCGAGCCTCGACGGCAGAATGCACGCAATAGACATGTGCGTGGAAGGCGGAGAGGAATACTATTTTGAAGTCCCAGATTTTAGCCGCGGAATGCTCGAAAATCTGCTGCTGGCAATAGCCACAGCCCTTATGCTCGGAGCGAACGAAGAGCGCATACAGTCGCGCATCGAAACGCTCAAGCCCGTCCCGATGCGCGGCAGCATCGTACAGACGCAGCGCGCAAAGTACTACCTCGACTGCTACAACGCCTCGCCCACTTCAATGCGCGACGCCCTTGCCCACTTCGCCGAAGTTGCCGCCGACACCCCGCGCAAACTCTACGTTCTGGGCACTATGGCCGAACTCGGGCTTGCCGCGCACCGCCACCACAGGGAGATAGGAATGAACATTCCCGCCGACGAAGAGTCGCGGGCAATCCTCATCGGAGCAAACGCCGATGTATACAAAAGCGGAATGCTCGAAAAAGGCTGGGACGAAGCCCGCATTGAAATTTTCCAAAACGCCGCGGACGCGAAGGCTTCGGTTGAAAGCTTCGCCGACGGGTTCGTATTCGTAAAGGGCAGCAGGGTTTGCGAGCTTGAAAAGGCTCTGCCCGACGACGTTCTCGCCGAATCGTCAAAGCCCGCCGAAAAAGTCGAGCCGATGCAGGAGTCGGAAGACGAAGAGGAGGACGCTCCCCAACCCGACGCCCCTGCCCAGCCCGAAAATCCCGACGGCGACGCAGAAGACGAAGAAGACGACGGCTTCGACGACTGCGAATTTGACGGAAACGCCGAAACAATCTCGCGCGAACCCGAAGACGAAAGAGACCTCTGATGTTGTACTATCTCTCGAACTTTGAATCCGCTTTCGGCCCGCTGCGCATATTTAAATACCTGAGCGTGCGCTGCGGTTTGGCGCTCGCATTTGCCCTGCTCTTCGGCGCTATTATAGCCCCGAAAATCATAGAGGAGCTGCGCGTCCTGAAATTCGGGCAGAGTTTCAGAACAAAGGACGAGGTCGGCAAGCTCGCCGAACTGCACGCTGGCAAAATGGGAACGCCCACAATGGGCGGCGTCATAATTTTTGCGGCGGTTGCGCTTTCGGTTCTTCTGTTCGCCCGTCCCAACACGCTGGTGCTTGCGGCAATGTTCGTCTACACGGCGCTCACCGCGCTGGGCTTCGCCGACGACTACCTCAAAATTTCCAAAAAGAACAGCAGGGGCGTTTCGGGCAAAACGAAACTTTTCGTGCAGACCCTGACAGTCGCGGGGTTCACGGCAATTCTTTATTTTTCCGAATACAAATTCCTCCTCGGCGAGCTCTTTGTGCCGTTCGTCAAAGCCCCCGTGTTTACGGCGGTTCCGCTTTCGGCGATGTTCGTGTTCCTCTTCTTTGTGATAGCTGGTTCGAGCAACGCAATCAACCTCACCGACGGAATAGACGGGCTTGCAATCGGCTGCACAATCACGGCTACAATAGCCTTTGCCGTCTTTGCATACGTTGCCGGAGACGCAATTTCGGCGCAGTACCTCTTCATTAAACCCATTCCCGCCTGCGGCGAACTTACGGTAGTCTGCTGCGCGCTGATTGGGGCGTCCCTTGCGTTCCTGTGGTACAACTGCCACCCCGCCGACGTTTTTATGGGCGACACCGGCTCGCTCGCGCTCGGCGGAATAATCGGCGCGCTTGCATTTATGACGCAGCAGCCGTTCACGCTTGTGATTGTCGGCGGAATTTTCGTGATGGAGGCGGCCTCGGTCATCATACAGGTTGCCTCGTTTAAAACTACGGGCAAACGCGTGTTCCTGTGCACGCCAATCCACCACCATTTCGAGTACAAAAACTGGAAGGAGACGAAGGTCGTCATACGTTTCTGGATTCTGTCAATGCTCTTTGCAATGGCGGGACTGGCAACGCTGAAAATCAGATAGTATGGAATCGGGGTTCGACATAATAAGACGCCTCGCCCACGGCAAGCCCCTTGCCGTATTCGGAGCTGGAGTAAGCGGCAAAGCGGTCGAGCGCCTCGCGAGCCAAGCGGGGCTCGACTGCGTTTTGTACGCCGAAAACGGCGGAAAATTTTTCGACGCCGACGCTGCGCAAAAACACGCCCTCGCCGTCTATTCGCCCGCTTTCAGACCCGACAACCAATGGATTGCCGCCGCCCAAAACGCGGGCTGCAAATGCGTCTGCGAACCCGACTTCGCCGCGCTTGTGTGCACGGGCAAAATAATCGCAATAACGGGCACAAACGGCAAGACAACCATAACAAAATTCCTGCACAAGGCGCTTTGCGACTGCGGAATGAACGCAGTGGAGGCGGGAAACGTCGGCACGCCGCTCTCGCAGATTTGCGCCGAAGGCAAGTCGGACGGCTGGATAGTGTGCGAACTCAGCTCTTTCCAGACAATGCGCCTTGAATACCTACGCCCCGACGCGCTCATTTGGACTAATTTCGACGCCGACCACCTCGACTGGCACAAAGACCTGCGCGAATACTTCCTTGCGAAGTTCAACCTCGTTGCCGCGCTAAAAAGCGAGGCGTTCACAGCCGGCTCGAGCGTGGAGTCAAACGCCGAAAAATTCGGCATAAACCTGCCGCCGTTTGCGCGCATATTCGACGAGTCGAAAGCCTACCCCGCCCCCGCACCGTTCTCAAGCGCGATGCAGTCGCGCAACTACCGCGCAGTTGAAATGCTCTGGGAGACTCTCGGGCTCGACGCAAAATCACTCGAAAAATCGGCGCAGACGTTTTCCCTGCCGAAGTTCAGATTCTCGCGCCCGCAAAACGTCGGAGGCGTGAGATTTTACAACGACTCTAAAGCCACCAACGTGCACGCCGCAGTCGCCGCGCTGCGCGAAATGAAGGGCGAACGCAACCTCGTATGGCTGGGAGGCGGCAAGGACAAAAACTGCGACCTGCGCGAGCTTGCCGACACCGTCGCCCAAACGTGCAAGGCGTCCGTACTCATAGGACAGACCGCCGAAAAACTCGCCGCACTGCTTTCGGAAAGAAACATTCCCTGCCGCATAGAGCCCGATATGCAAAGCGCCGCGGCAAGGTGCTTCGAGCTGGCGGGCGGATCCGGCGCAGTGCTTTTCAGCCCCGCGTTTTCGAGTTTCGGAATGTTCGCGGGCTACACCGACCGCGGAAAATGTTTCGACGACGCAGTTTTGTGTTTGAAGAATCCAAAAGAAGTGAAATAGTTTTACAAATTAAAATCGAAAGAGAGCCAAAATGAAAAAAACATCGCTATATCTGACAATAGTCGCTATCCACATAGCAATTCCCTGCTTCCTCGTGGCGCAGGCGGGTTGCTCTTCAACCGAAGAAAAGAAAACGCCACCCGCCGCGGCGGCGTCAACCGAAGAGGTGACGACGATTTCCACCGAAGACAAGAACGTCGCCGAGCCCGCGGACAACAAGCCCGCCGAAGGCAGCCCGACGCTCCGCGCCGAGCCCACAAAGCCCACTTGGAATATGGCGCCCGCCGCTCAGGAACAGCAGCCCGCACCCGCGCCTGCAGATGACGACTTTGTAGCCCCCATGCCCAAAGAGACAAAGAAACCCCAAGCCCCAAAGGCCGAAGCGGGCGAATCACTCTACTCAGTCAAGAAGGGCGATACAATTTCAAAAATAGCATCGCGCCACGGCACGACATCGAAAAAAATAATGGAATTGAACTCCATCAAAAACGCCAACTCCATTAAGATAGGGCAGAAGCTCAAGCTCCCCGCCGACTCCGCCGCAGACGTAGTTCCCGCCGAAATGCAGACGGCGGCCCCCGCGCCCGTATCCGAAGCGCAGGAGCTCTCCGAATACGTCGTTGTGCGCGGCGATTCGCTCTCGAAAATAGCCGCGAAAACCGGCACGAGCGTTTCGCAGCTGATGAAAATAAACAACCTCAAAAACGCCAATATCAGAATCGGTCAAAAGCTTTCCGTAAAGAAATCCGCAGGCAAGCACGCCGCCGAAAAGCACGCGGAAAAGTCCGCCCCCGCAAAGGCAGTTAAAACGGAGGCGGGCGAAATCGAGTACAAGGTGAAATCGGGCGAATTCCTCGGAATGATTGCCGCAAAGTATTCGGTCTCGGTAGCCGACATCAAAAAGCGCAACAACATCTCCGACCCGCGTAAAATCCGCGCGGGACAGACGCTCGTCATTCCCGTAAAGGGCGCAAAAGCTGCAGCCGCAAAGACCGAAGCAAAACCGCAGGAAAAGCCGCAGGTTCAAGCGCCCGTCGCCGCCCCCGCAGCGCCCGCGGCTCCCGAAGCGCCCAAAGCTCCCGTGGAAGTCAAGAAAGACGCCGAACCCGTAATTCTTCCGGAAGCGCCCAAAACCCCAGCGGCACCCCAAGCGCCCAAGGCGGAGGAAAACCTTCAGGTTATAGAACTCTAAAACAGACAGCCCGATGCCCAAAACCAGAGACAACGGACTTATGTGGGCGTCCATAACGCTCGTGATGGCCATAATGGTTCTCTGCGGCGTCGGGCTTGTGATTTTAAACAGTGCGGGCGCGGGAAAAAGCGAACTGCACTCGATTCTCTGGCAGCAGATAAAATTTATGTGCGTTGCCGTCGCGGCTCTCTTGGCGGCGGCGTTCGTAAATCTGCAAACGCTAAAAAAGCTCGCTTTGCCGATTGCGGTAGTGTCGCTTATAATTCTGGCGGTGGTGCTTGTCCCGTCGATAGGCAAGGAAGTCAACGGCTCGCGCCGCTGGCTCGACTTCGGCATTGCGTCCGTACAGCCAAGCGACTTTGCAAAAATTTCGCTCGTAATTCTCCTTTCGGCATACCTGCACGAAAACCAGAGAAAAATAGGCTCTTTCATAGACGGCATTTTCAAGCCGTTTGTCATAATAGGCGCGTTTTGCTCGCTCATATTTCTCGAGCCCGACTTCGGAACTACGGCTCTCTGCGGCGCGGTGGGCGTGGCTCTGATGTTCCTTTCGGGCTGCAACAAGAAAATACTTTCGGGATTTTTCGCCGCCGCGGTGTCCGCAGTTTCGGTGGCGGTGTATTTCGACCCCGTGCGCAGGGCGCGCGTGCTGTCGTTTATGGACATAGAAAACACCAAGCTGGAAGGTTCGTACCAGCTTTATCAGGCGATTTTGGGCTTCGGCGTCGGCGGCGTCAAGGGCGCGGGCGTCGGACAGGGTCGGCAACAGCTCTCATTCCTGCCGGAGGCGCATACGGACTTCATTTTTGCAATAGTGGGCGAAGAGCTCGGAATGGTCGTCACGGTGTTCGTGGTACTGATGTTTGCCGCAATTTTCTTTTCGGCGGTGTGGTCGCTGCGCAGATCCCAGAACAAATTCGAGTTTTTCATGGCGGCGGGTTCGGCGTTTATGATTGTCTTTCAGGCAATATTCAACCTTTGCGTGGTGACGGGTCTGATGCCCACAAAGGGGATATCGTTGCCTTTCATAAGTTATGGAGGTTCAAATCTGGTTGCAATGTTCGCATTTGCGGGAATTATCCTCAACTGTATGCGCAACTGGAGCAGACCCACAAAAATAAGGGTGGTAGAATATGAGTAATTTTATTATTTCGTGCGGCGGAACGGGCGGACACATAGTCCCCGGAATTGCAATCGGGCAGGCGCTCATTGCCGCGGGGCACTCGGCAAGCTTTGCAATAAGCAAGAAACACGTGGACGCCAGACTGGTCGAAAAATACACAAACCTGCATTTCATAAAAATGTCGGGTGTGGCGTTCTCGAAAAGCCCGCTTAAATTCCTGCGCTTTTTGAAGGAGGTTGCGCGCGCGTTTCTCGACGGCAGGCGTATTTTAATCGGCGGCAATTACGACGCCGTAATAAGCTTCGGCGGCTTCAATTCTCTGGGGCTGTCGCTGGCGGCGGCATGGCTGGGCAAGCCGCTTATTCTGCACGAGGCAAACCGCAGAACGGGCAAGGCAACGCGCCTGCTCGGCTACTTTGCAAAGCGCGTCTACGTTCCATTCGGCGTCTACATTCCGCGCAGGAAAATAAATCAGGTGAAATTTGCGGGCTATCCGCTGCGCGAGGAAATCCGCAGAATGCCCAAGGAAGAGGCAAAAAAATACTTCGGCTTCCCCGCGTCGGCAAACATCGTGCTTGTCTTGGGCGGCAGTCAGGGCGCGCAGGCGCTCAACGAATGGGGCAACAACACTTTCGACAAACTCGCCGAAAACGGCTTCGACCTGCTCTGCGTCTGCGGTCAGGACAAAAACACATACCAAGACCGCACCGCCGTCTCTCCCGACGGAAACACGCGAATGCTCAAAAACCTCGAATTTTGCGACAATATGGCAGCCGCCCTTTCCTGCGCCGACTTGGTCGTTGCGCGCGCGGGCGCGGGAACGATAGCCGAGCTTGCGCGCTGCCGCGTGCCGTCGATTCTCGTGCCCTACCCCTACGCCGCCGACAACCACCAGCTTGAAAACGCAAAATGCTTTGAGAAACAGGGCTGCTGCGTGGTGGTGGAACAGAAGTACATAGAGACGCTTTTGGAGGAATCGCTTTCGATTCTGGGCAACGCAAAACTGCGCGAGACTATGGAAAAGAACCTCGAGCGCGTTGACGAGGAAAACGACAGCGCAAAAATAGTCCAAGACCTGACGCAAATAGCAGCGGGAGAATAATCGGCAATGGCTCTGTTGTACATGGGAGGGGCTACCGGAATGGGAATGGCGCCCCTCGCCGCATTTTTGGCAGACGACGGAAATTCGGTATCGGGATTCGACGATACCCCCGACCCCGACGTAGCCGCATATCTGCTAAAACACTCCGTGCCCGTGGGCGCAACGGCTCGGGACTTGTCGGGATTCGACGCCGTAGTCATTTCGTCGGCGCTCAAGCGCCGCCGCCGCGAGCTGGAGGAACTCGGGGCAAAACGCATTCTCCTGCGCGGCGAATGCTGGGCGCAAGTCTGCCAAAAGCGCCGCCTTGCCGCGATTGTCGGCAGCCACGGCAAAAGTACGGTTTCGGCAATGTGTGCGCATGCAATCGACAAATTCGGGCTCGACGCCGGCTGGCTTGTGGGGGCGGTTCCCAACGGTTTTGAAATGCACCGCCACTGCGCCGACGGGAAAATCCTTTTTTCGGAAATAGACGAAAGCGACGGCACAATAGAAAATTTTTCGCCCGAATTTACCGCCGCTCTCAACGCCGACCTCGACCATACCGACACCTACGCCGACTGGCGCAAACTCGGCGAAATGTTCAGGCGGCTCTTCGCGCGAACAAAAAAACTCGTCGTCTACCCTCAGTCGGACGCGTTTCTCGCCGAAATAGCCGCGGAATTCCCCAAAAAATCCGTGCCCGTGCCTACCTCTGGGGATTTCAACAAGACAAACGCCGCACTCGCGCGCGCGCTTTTGGAGCGCGTCTTCGATACGCCGCTTCCGAAGGACGCCTTCGGCGACTTCGCGGGAACGCGCCGCCGTCAGGAGACGATTTTCGCCGACGCAAACCTGACCGTGATGGCTGACTACGCCCACCACCCCAACGAAGTTTCGGCATTCCTGAAATTCTTTGAGAACGGATTTCCCGACGCAAGGCGGGTGGTCGTCTTCCAGCCGCACAGGTATTCGCGCACAAAGACGTTCGCGCGCGACTTCGCCGAAATTCTCGACAAGTGCTCGCAAAACGCGGCGGTAGTCATTGCCCCCGTCTACGCGGCGAGCGAACCGTTCGACCCCGAAGGCACTTCGGAAAAAATCGCCGGACTATGCAAAAACAAATCCATTAAACTTGCAAAAGACGGCGAAGTTTTCAATATTGTGAAAAGTCTGATAAACGATGGCGGCAAATGCGCCGCGGCGTTCGTGGGGGCGGGCGACCTCTACTTCGGCGCCAGAAAATTTTTCAAGGGTACAAAATGTCAAAAATAGTTGTTTTTTGCGGGGGAATATCACCCGAAAGCGAAGTCTCCAAGGTCAGCGGCAAATACGTCTTCGAGGCGCTCAAAAAGAATTTCGACGCCGAGCTCGTCGTTTTGCAGACAAACGAAGTACCGAAAGGGCTCGACCCCAAAACCTGCGCGGTAATTCCGGCAATGCACGGCGACTACGGCGAAAACGGCGCGCTTCAGGCGGAGCTCGACGCGCTCGGGTTCTCGTATGCGGGCTGCGCAAGCCTCGCAAGCCGCGTGTGCATGGTAAAGCCCGCGGCAAAGGCGCTGCTGCGCTTTGCGGGTCTGCCCGTGGCAAACTCGGTTGACTTCGACGCCGCGCGCAAGCCCGACACTTCGGCACTGGCTGCAATGTTCCCCAACGGAGCGGTCATAAAGCCCGCCGACAAGGGCAGCAGCGTGGGGCTTTCCATCACGAAATCGCCCGGGGAAACAAAGAAGGCTCTCGACGAAATTTCGGAGGGCTACTGGATTGTGGAGGAATACATAAAGGGGCGCGAATTTTCGATAGGCGTGATAGACGGCAAGGCGGCGGGGCTTGTCGAGATTATCCCGCAGGGCGGCGTATACGATTTCAAGCGCAAATACACGGCGGGGTCTACAAAATACGAATTTCCGGCAAAAGTCCCCGCAAAGACCCTCGAGGCGGTGAAGTCGGCGGCGCAAAAGGCGTACGAAGTCTGCGGCTGCCGCGATTTCGCGCGCGTCGACTTCATAATAAGCGACGCCGACAAGCCCGAATTCGTGATTCTCGAACTCAACACCCTCCCCGGAATGACGCCCACAAGCCTCCTGCCCAAAAGCGCCTCCTGCATGGGTCTCGACTTCGACGCCCTCTGCGCAAAAATGGCGGAAAAAGCCCTGCAAAGACTCTCCAAATAAAATGCCCAAAAAGACAAAAAAAAGCAATTCCGACTGGCGCGAACTGTTGAACGGCCCGAATAAATCGAAGCCCAAAACGGTTTCGTTCGCCGCAACAATGCGCATATTTTTTGTCAGATTAAAATACGTTTTGATGGTTGCCGTCATCGCGGCGGCGTGCTACGGCGCGTACTGGCTCTACGCGAACGCCTTCTTCGACGACTTTTTCGGCGTCGGCAGCCAGCGCATAAGCCGCATAGAATTCAAGACCGACGGCGTCATAACGCCCAAGTGGCTCGGCGCGTATCTGAAGCTGCCAAGGAAAACCAAACTTGCCGACGTAAACATTTTCGCGGTAAAAAGCTCGCTCGAGGCGCTCTCGCAGGTAAAGACGGCAATGGTGGAAAGAATCTACCCCGACAGGCTGCGCATTACGGTGTCGGAATATATCCCGATGGCGAAAACGCAGGCGAAAATCGACACGCGCACGGTGCTCTACGCGCTCTCGCCCGAAGGCGTATTCTACGAGCCCGTCTGCCTCAACCCGTCGTTCCTCAAAACGCTGCCGACGCTCACCGGCTGCGCCCTGCACTTCGGAGGCCGCACGCCAAAGAAGCTCGAAAACGCCGACAAGCTCAGGGAGTTTCTCGCCTACACGCAGGCAAAAATGCCGTCGATGCGCTGGGCTGAAATAGACGTGGCGGATCTCGAGTCGATCGCGCCGCTGATTTCGGCGTCGGCGGAAGACGGAGTAAAAATAATATTTGCAACCAAAGATTATCCAAAACAATTCGACAGGCTCGAGTACGTTTTGAAATATTCAAAGGAAAACAAAATAGAGGGAATAAAACAAATCGACCTCTCCCTCAAGGAGCGCGCCGACGTCAAATTGCGGAGTCAGAAAAAATGAGCGAAAGCCAAACGGTAGCGGTATTGGAGTGGGGAACCTCAAAAATAAAGGTTCTCATTGCCGAGCTTGTGGACGGCAAAAAACTCAACATCATTTCAAAAAGCAACGTCGACACCCTGATGTCCATAAAAAAGGGCGACATTATCGACGTGGCGAAAACCTACGGCAAAACGCGCGACGCAATAGCAAGCGCGGAAAGCAAAGGCTCGGTAAAGATAAAGTCGGTGTCGCTTGCAATCAGCGGCACGCATATAAAGACATTCCGCAACCTCGGCTCCGCCACGATTTCCAGCTCCGACGGGCTCGTGCGCCGCGAAGACGTGGAGCGCGCCAAAGAGGACGCCAAGCGCAAAATACTCGAAAACGGGCGCTGCTACATTCAGAAAATCTGCTGCGGATACTACCTCGACGGCAAATTCTGCCTCGACCCCGTCGGCAGACCCGCCTCGAAAATAGACGCCGAATACCTGATGGTTCACGGCGACAACGGCAGGATTGTGGAAATGTCCAACATAATCAGAAGCGCTGGGCTCGAGTTCGACGACATCATTCTTTCGGGCATTGCCTCCGCAATAGCCGTCACCTCTCCGAGGCAAAAAATGGAGGGCGTGTTCGTGGCGGACATCGGCGCGGGAACTACCGACTACGCCTGCATTAAAAACGGCAAGGTCATTCTTGCGGGGATTCTCCCCGTCGGCGGCAACCACATTACAAACGACATAGCCGTCGGGCTGCGCGTTGCGGCGCGCACGGCGGAAAGCGTCAAGGTAAAGTGCGGCAAGCTCAGCCCCGACGAGGAGGAGAAATCCAAAGTCTACTGGGCAATAGGCGACAAACAGATTGGCGACAAGAAGATTCTCGGCGACTCCATCAACAAGATTGTTCTGGCGCGCGTGTGCGAAATTCTGGAAATACTGTGCGAAGAGGCCGCCGAACTGCTCGCAGACAACGCCATAGGCGAAATTGTCCTGACCGGCGGCGCGGCAAACACCGACGGAATTTGCGACCTCGCCGCAAAGATTTTCGCGCGCCCCTGCTCCAAGGGCAGATTCCCGTCGGAGCTGCCGCCGCACCTGCGCGTGCAAAGCTGGGCGACGCCCATCGGGGTTCTCGAACACGTGAGAATGCGCGAACAAAAGAAGAGCGTCCAGAAAAGCGGGCTCTTCGGAACGTTAAAAAATATGTTTTTCCAACAATGACCGAAACCAAAATCAGAGTCGTCGGAATAGGCTCGGCGGGAATAAGAATGGCGGAAGCCGTCGAGGCGCTCAAACTGCCCAACGTGCAAACCGTGGCGGTTGACATAGATTTGGAGCGCGTCAAGGAGGCCGCCGTGGCGAAAAAACTGCCCATGTTTATGGAGCAGACCGCGGGGCGCGGCACGGGCGGCAACACAAAAACCGCAAAGGAGGCCGCCGTAAAATACGTAAAATACCTTGCGCAGGTCGCGCGGCGAACCAGAGTTCTGGTACTTCTGGGCGGGCTCGGCGGCGGTACGGCAAGCATAGTCGCGCCCGTGATTCTCAAGCTTGTACAAGAACCGACGATTGTAGTTTCGATTTTTGCAATCCCGTTCGAGCTTGAAGGCGCGTCGAAAATCTCCGTGGCGAAAAAAAGCTTCGACTTCATCCGCGAAAAATCGACAGTGGCGATAGCGCTGGAAAACGACAAAATGCTCGCCGACGCCGCGCTCGGCGCGCGCGAGGCGGTGGAAAGGGCAAACGCCAAAGTTGCGGACTCCGTGGACATCCTCTCGGCGGGCTTCTCGAAGGGCGCGTTCCTCCCCGTAGACGAAGGTGACTTCAAATCCACATTCGCGGGGAAAAGAGCCTACGCGGGCTTCGCAAAAACCGACGACGACATAGATGCGGCGTTTGCCGCCGTGAAAAAATCTCCCATGATGATTGGCGACATTCAATCACAAGACATATTTGCAATAATTAAATGCCCCGCAAAAATGTCAATGGACGCAATAAAAAACATATTAAAAAGCGCCCGAAAACATTTTAAAGTTGCCGATAAAATACATTTTAGCGTCTCGCCCGACGCAAACGGCAAAGACGTGAAAATTTTGGTGCTGGCTACGGAAAAGTCGGCCGACTTTTCCCCGTCCGAAGCAGACCTCGCGCCGATACCGTCGGTTGAAACCGCCGCCAACTCCGCGCCCGCCGCGCAGGCACAACCTGCCGTTTCAATTCGGGAGGAAGCCACGCAGGCGGCCGTTTCGGAGCGCGAAGGGATAAAAAGGGACGAAGAAATTCCCGAAGAACCAGCCCCCGCGCGCGAAGACGAACTTCCCGAAAATATGGCGCGGGAAACCCCGGAGCAGCCGCTCGTTCCCGAAACGGAGATTCCCGCACCCGCCGAAGCGCACTCCGCGCCGGTGGAGGCAAAAGCCCCCGAAGCCAAGGATAAAAAGAAGCAGCCACCCAAGGAGCAGATGACATTCAAGCTCGACGAGCGCGGGCTTTTTGAAAACACGCCGCGCTGCGAACGCAAGGGCGTAGACCTCGACATTCCGACGTTCACGCGCCGCAAAATAAAAATTACGCTGCTGTAAAAAAAAGCGCCCAATAAAAACCGGCGCTTTTTGTCGGGAATAACTCTGCTAACGCTTTATGAAAACGTCAACGCGCGCAGGCGGCAGGTTCAGCGGCACGAAGTACGTTTTGACCCTGCGCATTTGCGTGAGGTATTCCTCGGCGGGCGAATGGGCGAGATTGTACGTAAACTGGACAAACATTCCGCCGCTTGGCAATGCGTTTTGGCAGCGTCCGAGTATCGAAGCCGCGCACTCTTTGGGCAGCGACAGCAGCGGCAGAGACGAAACCACGCATTTGAGTTTTTTCACGTCCGCGCCCATAATCGAAACTATGTTTTCGGCGCTGTCGTTGAAAACTTTTGCCTCGGGAAATTTCTCCGCGAGAACGTGGGCGGAATCCTTTTCAAACTCTATGCAGTAAAGCTTGTCCACGGAAAGATCGGGAACTTTCAGCAGGTACTCGCTCACAGCGCCCGTCCCCGCACCGAGTTCCGCCACGGAATCCCCGCGCTTGACGAATCCGCAAAGCGGCGCGGCCATTTCGCGCGCCAGAAAACGGGAGCTCGGGCACACCGCCCCCACCGATGAGGGATTGCGCAAATACCTGAAGAAAAATCCGAAAAATTCAGAAATTTTCATTAGAATACTACATTGGTTGATAGATATCGTGGAGACGAATCAGACCTTTGAAAACGCCGTTTTCCACGACCGGCAACACCGAGAGCTTGGACGCCCGCGCCTCCATCAGGCGCACCGCCTCCGAAAGCGGGGCGTCGGCGGAGACGGAAATGGGGGATTTCGTCATAATGTCGGCGCACTTGACGCTGTCTATATTCGAGACACTACGCAACATTCTGCGAATGTCTCCGTCGGTTATCAGCCCGCAAATACGCCCGTCTTCGCCGCCGATGCACGCCGCGCCGAGGGGCTTTTCCGTCATTGCAATGACAACCTCGCGCGCCGTCGCCGAAGGCGGCACTATGGCGCAGTGTTCGGGCGAATGCATTACGTCGCCGACTCTCAAAAGCAGATTGCGCCCCAGCTGACCCGCGGGGTGGAAACGCGCGAAATCCTCCTTGGTGAAGCCGCGGGCTTTCATCAGCGCGCATGCGAGCGCGTCGCCGACGGCAAGAGCCACGGTTGTCGAATTGGTGGGAACAATTCCAATCGGGTCCGCCTCGCACGAGGTGGAAGCGTTCAAAACAATGTCGCACTCGCGCCCCATCGGGGAATCTAAATTGCCGACAAGGGCTATGATTTTGGAATTGAATTTCTTTAAAATGGGAATGAGGCGCAGGCATTCGACCGTAGAGCCGCTGTTTGAAATCAACAGAGTGGGGTCGGCGGGCTCGTAGACGCCCAAGTCGCCGTGGGCGGCGTCGCAGGCGTG
>DAVZIV010000007.1:0-15306 GCA_052273125.1 Candidatus Merdousia sp.
AGAGCCGCCGCGCCGAAGGCAACGGAAAGCGCCATCGCCGCCGCCGCGCCGCAGAGGGCAATTTTAAGCGTCTTGTCGAGCCTTTCAAGCGGCATTGCAAACATTGAATTTGCCGCGTTAGCCCTGCGCTTGAGCGCGGCGCGCTTTCCGATTCCCGCCGCCGCGCACAATGCCGCCGCCGCCGTCAGCGCGTAAGAGAGCGCCGCGAAAAACGCGTGGATTTGCACCGTAGCCGTCGCCGCGGTCTGTTTTGCCGCGGAGTCGGCAAACGCGGGGCAGAATGCCGGCAGAACCGTCAGCACCGCCGCCGCGCCTATTGCCAGCTTGAGGGCGTCCATTTTGAAAGCCAGTCCCGCGGCGGCCGTGGCGGCGCACAGCCACGCGACGCATTCGGCAAGCCCCTGCGGAAAGCCAAGCGGCATCGATTTTGCGTCAATCAGCAGCGGCGCGAGCGCGCATGTGTGCAGAATAAGCCCCGCTGCAATGAGCGCCCCGCGGGAGGCGGCGTTTTTCGACGGAAAGAAATTTATCGCAAACGCGCACGCATAGAATGCGAACGCCGCGAAGAAAAAGTAGATTGTGTAGGGGGTCATAGTAGTGAGGCTGTTTTGATTAGGCGCTCCGCCGTCAGGCGCGCGTGTTCTGGCGAGTCGTTGGGGCATGGAACCAGATTGAAATTTTTGCCGCCGCTTCCCAGAAAAGCTCCCCGCACGTCGCGGTCAAGCTCGAGCAGCGTTTCGGCGCAGTCGCAGGCAAACGACGGCGCAACTACCGAAATGTCGGAATATCCGCTTTCGGCAAGGCGCTTTACTTCGCATTTTATGTCGGGGGCGAGCCATTTGCCGCGCCCCATTTTCGACTGGTATGCTATCGCGAAATTTTTTGCCCGCGATTTTTCCGCAATCAGACGCGCCGTCTCGGCGCACTGCGCCGCGTATTCGCCATACACGTCGTGCGACAGCGGCACGGAGTGGAAAGACACCAAGAGCATTTCGCACCCCGTCGGCACGTTTGCGCCTGCGGCTTCTATGTATGCGGGGGCGTCGAAATATTCGGGGGCTGCGGCGTATTTGCAGCCGTTTGCAGCCCGCGCTATTTCGTCCTCCGCCGAAAGCGAAGTCGATTGCGTTTTTTGCGGATACATCGGCGCGAATGCGAATTTTTTAATACCGAGCGCCTTGAGCTTTTCCACGGTCTGGGCGATATTCTGAGAGCCGTATCTGTACGCCGCGAACACGGGGAACGGGCAGAGCCGCCGCGTCTTTGCCGCGAGGTTTTCCATTGCGCTTTTCATCGGGTGTTTGCCGCCGTCAAAAAGCGCGGAGAGGTTTTGCGCGTACGCTTCGGCGCGCCTGCGCGCAATGAGGCGCGAAAGCGGAATGCGCAGAAGTGCGGGAACTGGGAGGACTCGGGCGTCGGCGAGGAATTCTCAGGAATTTTTCCGCCGCTTCGGCGTTCGGGGCGTCGGGCGCGCCGAGATTTACGATTATTCCCGCAATGTCCTCCACTATTGTATTTTCCGTTCGAGTTTTTCGGCTGCCGCAAGCGAGTTTTCCATGCAGTTGCTCACGCCCACGCCGCCGCGGAACGAGCCTATTATTGCAAGGTTGGGGAATTTTTCCTCCGCGGCGTCTATTGTCTCGAGAAAGCGCTCGTAGCCTACGTTGTATTGCGGAATGGCGTGTTCCCACTTGTACATCTTCTCGAAGACGGGATCGCCGCGCACGCCCAAAAGTTTTTGCAAATCGGCGAGTATTTTTTCGCGCACCTCGTCTTGGGGCAGCACGGTGTATTCGGGGTGGCGCATGCCGCCGACGTAGTTGGTGAGCGTTGCGCAGCCTTCGGGCGCCCTGTCGTCGAACAGGCTCGAGACGTAGAGCGAGCCGAGAATCGAAAGGTTTTCCCTCTGCGGGACGAGAACGCCGAATCCGTCGGGCTTGCGGCGTAGCTGCTTTTTGCCGAAGCCAATTGTGTATGTAATCATCGGCGCGTACGTGATTTCGTCGAGCGCCTGCAGCTCCGCCGCCAGCGTCCCGGGAAGCGGCAGGTTTTTGATTTCCGGCGCGGGGACTGCCAGCACGAGGGCGTCGAAGTCTTCGCAGCGCTCGTCGCTGTCGGTCGCCCAGCATATCTGCCATGAGTTGCCCGTGAGGTCTATCGAAATTACCTTTGCGTTTGTTTCAAGGCTTCCCTCGGAATTTTTTGCGAGCTTTTCGACAAGCGTTTTCATTCCGCCCTCGAAAGAGACCAGTACGGGCTTGAAGAAATTGCCCGCCGCCTTTTTCTCCTTAATGGACTTGATTGCGCCCCTTATTATAGAGCCGTATTTTTGCTCGAGATTCCAGAACGGCGCAAACGCGTGCCTTATTGAAAGCCTCGACGGGTCGCCGCCGTAGACGCCCGCCATAAACGGGTTTATTGCGTAGTCCAGAACGTCCCTGCCCAGACGCGCGGTTGTGAATTCGGCAACGCTCGGCTCGGCGTCGGCGGGGAACTTTTTCACGAAAGGCTCGCACAAAAGCCTGATTTTTCCCGCGAATGTGAAAAGGCGCGTAAACAGCAGCGAAAGCGGGCCCATCGGCACTGCGCGCGGTTTGCCGCGGCGGACAAAATACCTTTTTTTCGCCGTCGGGTTTGCCTCCTTTACGAATTCCGAAATTCCCTCCTCCCTCAGAAAGTCGAGCGTTTTCTGCGAGTGAATCATTACCGTGTTGGAGCCGCTTTCGGCTTTGAACCCGTCGGACTCGAACGTGTCAATCACGCCGCCGGCTCTGTTTTTGCGTTCGAGAATTACGACGGAAAATCCCGCCCTGCGCAGCCGCGCCGCCGCGCACAAACCGCTGATTCCCCCGCCTATGACAAGTGCCTTTTTATTTTCCATCGCCTCCATTAGAAATTTTTCGACACTTTTTTCAAGTTTTTTGTTCTCGGTTTTGCGCAATCGCGCCGCTTTTTGGCGCGCGTTTTTACGGCACAGGGGCGGAAGAAAAAAATCTTGCACCGAATTGCCGTTTGTGTTTAATGGAGCCTAAAACGAATAAAAAATGGCAGACAAATTTTTCAGAAAAGGGCCGCACGCGGCGAAAAACAAAATTGTGGACGTTGAAACCGTTCCCGAATCGGACGAGCGCAAGACGGTAATCCTCGACGAGCAACTTGACGGCGTAGAATTCGACGACAAGGTTTGGCTCTACTGGTCGCGCAACAAGACCTCCATCATCACCACGGTTGTGCTGGCGTTTGCCATCATCATCGGCGTGCAGAGCTACAAGCTCTACAGGGAGCATTCGGCCCAAAGTCTGGCAGACGCGTATTCGGCGGCTTCCACCCCCGAGCAGCTCGCGGCCTTTGCCGCCGGCAATTCCGGGACTTCGCTGGCGGGTGCCGCGTATTTGCAGAATGCCGACGCCGCCTATTCAAATGGCGACATCGCCGCAGCCCTCGGTCTCTATTCGAAGGCAAAAAAAGACCTTTCCTCTACCGTGCTTTACGGGCGCGCCCTCTTGGGAGAGGCTCTCTGTCTTTACGCTCAGGACAAGGCAAAGGGGCTTTCGGCTTTGGAATCCGTCTACGCTCAGACTTCAATAACTGGCGCGTACAGGGAACAGGCCGGCTACCTCCTCGGCGTTGCGTACAAGTCGGCGGGCAAGGCGGACGCCGGAAAGAAAATTCTTTCCGAAGTGGCGCAGTCGCCCAAGGCGGGAATTTTCGGCAGGCTCGCCCAGCAGGCGCTTATGACAATGTAGCGCTTTGAAATTTTTACCTTTGGCGAATCCTTGCGGGGTTCGCCTTTTTTTATGCCCGCAGATGCCGTTTTTTGCGTTTTGCGTGTGAAATTTGTTGACAGTCGGGGGGCGTTTTATAGCTTCGTTGCATCGGTTCGACGCCCCGATATTGTAGGGGAGGAATTGTCGGACTTCATCAACAACAATCATCAATATATATGTTAACAAGAAGAAACTTCATTAAATCAACGGCCGCCGCAGGCGCGCTGATGATGTTGCCGTCGTGCCAGACGGCAAGGGTAAAATGCGCAAACGGAAAGCTCAACGTTGCCGTCATAGGCGTTGGCGGCAGGGGCGAGGCTGCAGTCAGCGCGTTTGAAAAGCGTCCCGACAAAGTAAACATGGTCGCCTTCTGCGACATTATGCCCGACACCGCCGTAAAACCGTGGGGCGGCTACAAGTCGGCGGCGTTCTCCTACAAAAAATTTCCCAATGTTCCCCGTTTTACCGACTTCCGCAAGATGCTCGACAAGATGGACAAGGAAATTGACGCAGTTGTCGTCGCCGTTCCCGACCACATGCACTATCCGATAGCCTCTTGGGCAATCGCCAAGGGCAAGCACGTCTATTGCGAAAAGCCCCTCACAAGGACCGTGTGGGAAGCGCGCGAATTGCGTCGTTTGGCTTCCGAGGCGGGCGTCATCACCCAGATGGGCAATCAGGGGCACACGAACGAGGGCTGGCGCGTTCTCCGCGAATGGTACGACGCCGGCATTATCGGCGAAATAAAAGACATTTATATGTGGACGAACCGCCCCATTTGGCCTCAGGGCGGGCTGAAAATGCCCAAGGGCGAAAAAGTTCCCGCGGGTGTGGACTACAAGTCGTGGCTGGGTGTTGCGCCCTATCAGCCGTATTCGTCGGAAGTCCTGCCGTTTAATTGGCGCGGTTTGCGCAACTACGGCACGGGCGCTGCCGGCGATATGATGTGCCACTTTATGGACGTTCCCTACTCGGCGTTCGAGCTCGGCTGTCCCGAAACAATCTGGGGCACTTCCACGCCCTTTGACGACTACAACTGGCCTGCCGCTTCCAAGACCGAAATGGTATTCAACAACAAGCGCGGCGTGGGCGGCAAAATCAGACTTCACTGGTCGGACGCCAACGTTCGCCCCAAGGAAATCGAGCGCGTTGACGATCCCTCCATCTTCACTGTCAATCCCAAGAACAAGTGGCAGAACGCAAACTTCACGTTCATTGTCGGCACGAAGGAAACCATTCGCACGAACGAATACGGTATGGGCACCATGATTTTCCCGCCCAAGAGAATGCGCGAAATGGCGAAGGCCGGCGCTCTCCCCGCGAAGACCATTGAGCGTTCCGTCGCTCCCAACAATCCTCATATGGAATGGGTATTGGCGTGCATTGACGGCAAGCAGCCCAAGGCGAATTTCGACTATGCTGCGCCGTTTACCGAAATGTGTCTGCTTTCGATGATTTCGCTGAGTTTCCAAGGCGAAAAGTTGAACTACAATCAGGACAAGATGGAATTTACAAACTGCAAGGAGGCAAATGCCCATCTGCGCAGCTTGTATGACTACAACAAGGAGTACATCGCCTAAAACGCGTAATATTGGGGAGATGTTGCGTTTCGTTGCAATGCTCCACCGCTCGCGCCCCCGCTGGGCGGGTCTCCCTTGAAGGGCTTCGCCCTTACGCGGAATCGCTTCGCTCAAACCGCTATCCCCTTTGTAAGGTTGGTAGCGATTTTTGGTGAGATGCTACGTTTCGTTGTTCTTTGAATAAGCAAACAGATAATCCCAAGCAAAGCGGCGGAGAAATTTTGCTGCGCAAAAATCCGTCGCGCCACAAGATAAAAAATGAAAAAAGTACTAACCGCACTGATTACGACAATGGCATTGTCGGCATTTGCCGCAGACAATGTGGAGTTAAAATTTTTCGGCAAAAACGGATCCGTCGTCGAAAAGAAAATAGAGCTTGCCGATCTCGGCGGCGGAGTGGAGCGCCTTGTCGTTCCCATTCGCGACATTCCCGTGGATTGCAAGCGCCTTGAAGTTCATCACCAGTTTGCCAACGCAAAAAAGGGCGACGAGGGCTATTGGGTTTTCCCCAACGGAATGATGGGCACGTTCAGGCTCGACAAGGGCAAATATTCGCTCGGGCGCTGCCCGCTGCAGGTTCACGGCGTCAGGACAAGGGCAAAGACGTTTGCGGCAGTCGTCAAGGGAATGAAGTACGAATACTCAATGGAGGTTGTCGCCGACAAGGGCAACTACAAAATTTTCCCGAGCTTCAATATAGCGCAGATGGGTTTCTCGCCCTATGAAGACATCGTTATTGACTACTATACTCTCAAGGGCGACGATGCCAACTACTCCGGAATGGCGCGCGCATACCGCAAAAGCCAGCTTGAAAGCGGCGCTGTCAAGACCATCAAGGAGAGAATGAAAAAACAGCCGTACCTTGAATACGCAAGCAAAGCGCCCGAAATCCGCATACGTCAGGCGTGGAAACCCGTTCCGCCGAAAATCGAATTTCAGACTGTCGAAAACGAGCCGAAAGTCGGCGTCTACGTCACATTCGACCGCGTCGGCGAAATCATAGACGAGCTTAAGTCCAAAGGCGTTGAAAAGGCTGAACTGTGCCTCGTGGGCTGGAATGTCAGCGGGCACGACGGCCGCTACCCGCAGATTTTTCCCGTCGAACAGCTTCTCGGCGGCGAGGCGAAACTCCGCGCGCTCATCAAAAAGGCAAAAGACGCAGGCTACCTGATTGTCTGCCACACAAACAGTACCGACTGCTACACAATCGCCGATACGTTTTCGGACTACATTACCTGCAAAGACACTTCGGGCAATCCCCAGATGGGCGGCAGATGGGGCGGCGGCAAAATGTTCAAACTTTGCGCGCAGGTTTCGTGGGATAACTACGCCAGAAAGGATCTTCCCAAAGTCCGCGATTTGGGCTTCTTCGGTCTCCACTACATCGACGTCGTTTCGTGCGTCAAGCCCTACGATTGTCACGATGCCATGCACCCTCTCAACCGCGCGCAGTACGCCGAGTATATGAACCGCATTATGGCGCTCGCCCGCGAAACGTTCGGCGGCGCGGCGTCCGAAGGTCCGTTCGACCACGTTGCGGGCAATCTCGACTACGCCCTGTACATTTCTTTCAACGTGATGGGCAAGCAGCCCGCGCTTGTCGACAGGGTAGTGCCGCTTTGGCAGATTGTCTACAACGGCATAATTTTGAGCAATCCCTCCGCCGAGACCACAAACTATTCAATCAAAGACGCCAAAACGCGCCTCAAACAGATTGAATTCGGCGGGCGCCCCGCATTCTACTACCATTCGGCATTTATGGACAACGGCAGAAACTGGATGGGCAATACCGACCTGCGCTGCCAAACGCAGCAGGAGCTCAAGGCAAGCGGCGAGGCAATCAAAGCAGCTTGCGACGAATTTGCAAAACTCTCTCACCTGCAGCTCGAGTTTATGGACTTCCACGACGAAATCGCGCCCAAGGTTTTCATAACGCGCTGGGCAAACGGCGACGAAATAGTATCCAACTACTCCGACAAGCCGTTTGCGTTCAAGGGGAAGAACGTCAAGCCCCTCGCCTACGAATTCTTCAAGGGCGGGCGCTAAGAGAATCCCATATTCGGCGGCGCGCCTCGCTTTGCATTCCCTTCGACTGATTTATCCGAGCGCCGAGGGGAATTTTTTGACGGACAATTCGGCGGATAATTTCAACTAAAATCTATATATGGAATATAAAAAAATAGGAAGACGGCTTTTTTTGACAAATTCGGCAATGGCGATGTTCGGATACACGGCGTGCGTCGCAGTGCCGTCAACTCCTGCGGCTAAAAAGAAAAAGGCGGCTGGCTCGGCGGCGCAATCCGCACCTGCGGGGCGCACAGCGGCAGACCTGCCGAAGCCCCTGGGGCAGCCGCCGTACAAGAGCGAAATCGGCAGGCGAATTTTCGATGTAGTGGGGCGTAATAAAATAAAATTCCAAGCCCCCGCAGGCTACACTCCCGCCTCGGAAAAATTTATGGAAACCGTTGCCGCTGATTGCGACGTTCTTGTTGCAGGCGGAGGACTTTCGGGCATCAGCGCGGCTCTTGCGGCGGCCCGCAACGGCGCAAAAGTGCTGCTTGTGCAGAACCGCAGCAGGCTCGGCGGCAATTCCAGCAGCGAAATAAAAATGCACCCTCTGGGAATCCGCGAGGGAGGAACGGGCTACCGCGAGGCGGGCATCATAGAGGAGCTCAAGCTTGAGGACATTTCGCAAAACGTCCAGCGCTCGTGGGAGATGTGGGACTTGATGCTCTATGATAAAATAATAAGCAATCCCAATATAACACTTTTGCTCGACACCGCCGTATTCTCTGCCGAAACCGACGGCGACACCGTAAAAACCGTATACGCGCGTTCGGATTTGACGCTCAAAATATTCAAAATTTCGGCGAAATACTTCATAGACTGCACGGGCGACGGACGCCTTGCAATGGAGGCGGGCGCTGAAATGATGTGGGGGCGCGACGGCTCGAAAAAATACGGCGAAAGCCTTGCCGGCGACAAAGATTTGGGCGGCACTCTCTGTTCTTCGATTCTCTTTACAACTATGGACGTAGGGCGTCCCGTTCCCTACAAGGCTCCCGCTTGGGCACACAAGATAACGGCGGCTGATTTGAGGCTTCGCAACCCCCAGCGCAACGGCTTCCAGTACGGCTACTACTTTGTAGCCCACGGCGGCCTTGCCGATACCGTGCACGACGACGAAGTCATACGCTTCGAGCTTCTTTCCGTTGTGCTCGGGCTTTGGGACTATCTCAAAAACTGCGGCAAGTATCCCGAGACCGCAAATCTCGCCCTCGATACTGTCGGAATGATTCCCGCCCGCCGCGAGTCTTTCAGAATAAAGGGTCTGAAGCTTTTCACGCAGTCTGACATCTACGGCGGATGGCGCAACTATCCCGACCAAGTTGCGAGCTGCGGCTGGGTTCCCGAAGACCAGCCATCTGGCGGAATTTTCGCCCCCGACGAAAAGCCCGCGATGAATTCGCACTTCACGCCCACGTACAATATGCCGCTTTCGGTTCTCATTTCAAAGGACTTCAAAAATCTCTGCATGGCGGGGCGCAATATGAGCTGTTCGCACTTGGCGTTCTCGTGTACGCGCGTGATGTGCACGGGCTCTGTCATGGGGCAGGCAATAGGCACTGCGGCGGCGCTTGCGGTGAAATCGGGGCGCAACATTGCAGACTACACGAAAGACGCCGCCTTGATAACAGCGCTTCAACAGCGCCTGCTGCGCGACGGACAGCTGCTCATAGGCGTTGAAAACCTCGATACCGCCGACTTGGCGAAGAAGGCGGCAATTACGGCTACATCTTCGGCGTTCGACACATTGCCCTCCGCCGTGGCCAACGGCAGGATATACGATTTGCGCCGCGAGAACAAAAACAAGTGGATTGCCGCGTTGTCGGAATCTCCCGAATTGCAGCTGACATGGAATATTCCGCAGAAAATTTCCGCGCTTATTCTGAACTTCGATTCCGGCTGCAGACATCTCTGCATAACGAAGCAAGGCTCGCGCCGCCGCCAAGTTTTGGAAGCTCCGCAGCCCGAAATTCTCAAAGACTACGACATTGTAGCCGTGCTTGCCGACGGCTCGCGAAAGACTGTTGCCAGACGCCGCGGCAACTACCAAAAGCGCGTTGTGGAGAATTTCGACACAGTTGCGGCAAAGTCGCTGATTTTAAAGCCGCTCGCCTCCAACGGCGACAAATTCGCCAGAGTTTTTGAAATCAGGGCGTATTCAAAGCTTGAAATATAATCCCCGCTTTTCGGAAAACTGAAAATTTAGCTAAAAAAGGTAAATATGGTTAAGAAAAAATTATTTACATTTGCCCTATTCTGCTTTTCCGCGTTGTGCTCGGTTGCAATAGACGCGGAAAGCTTCGGCTTTGTCGCGGGCGGAGATCCGATAGAAAACGCCCGCGCCCTGCAAAAGGCGGTGGACTGCGGCGGGGAAATCCGCGTCTCGAAAGCGGGCGTCTACGATTTGGGCGCAACCGTGCTCATAGGCGACAACACTTCGCTCGTCTTTGCCGAGGGCGTCGTTATCCGCAAAAACGCAAAGCACGGAATGTTCAACTACGTATTCCTGAACAAGGGCGCGCGCCAACGCCAATACAACAAAAACATTTCGCTTGTAGGGCTTAATTTGAGCGTAAACAAAGTGGATTATCTCGATACTTCCGACATTCTCGGGCTTGTCGGTCAGGTGTCGTTTTTCTATGTGAAGAACCTAAAAATTCGCGACTTGAGATGTACGGATTTGTGCGCAAGGCAATTTTGCATTCAAGTTTGCACGTTTGAAGACTTGGACATTTCGGGCGCGGAAATAAAAGGGCATAAAGACGGCATTCACCTCGGGCGCGGAACGCGCTTTAGAATTTCCGACTGCACTTTCGCCACAGGCGACGACGCCATCGCGCTCAACGCCCACGACTACGACATTTCAAACCCCGAGATGGGCTGGATTGAAAACGGCGTTATAGAAAACATCTTCGACTTGGAACCATCCGGTTTGCTCATCGGGTACGACGGCAAGCCTATATACGGCTACTTCTGCCGCATAATTTCCGGCACTTGGACTGATTGGAAGCGCGGAATGCAAATCAGAAAATCCGACACCGTAGTCTCCAACGGGAAAATGTACAGAGCCCAGCTTGAGCCCGACGGCAAAGTGTTTGTTTCGCAAACGCCGCCGACCCATTCCGACGGCGTGCAGGTTCTCGACGGCATAAAATGGCGAATGACGCAGGCCGACGTTGAATACAATGCGGGCGTGCGCAATATTACATTTAGAAACATATTTTTGCGGAAAGTGCGCTCGGCGTCGTTTTCGGTACACGCCGATATGGACGTATGGAGCAGGTCGTTCTACCCAGACGGAAAATTTACAATGCAGGAAAACCTTGTCTTCGACAATATCCGCGTTTTGCACGAGAAACCGAAGCCGTTTTTGCTTGTGAGGGTTCCCGTAAACAGGATAAACATTTCAAACTCGTTCCTGAAAAACAACAATATATTGATTGTAGACCACAAGCAGATAGACAACACTTCGCCGACGGTCGTCAACGTTCTAAACACGTCTTTTGAACCGACGCAGAAAATGGACTTCATTCAAAACAACGTAGCCGGCAAACGCGTGGAATTAAACGCTTTTCCCGCGCTGAAATAGACGGCGGCTGCGCGGGTTCGGCATCGGGGGTGGGGCTTCCCGTCCGCCGCCGACACGCAAAAAGACAAAAAACGCAAACTTGAATGTTTGCGTTTTTTTGTGGAGCCGATGAGGTTCGAACTCACGACCTCTAGAGTGCGATTCTAGCGCTCTTCCAACTGAGCTACGGCCCCGTGTAAAAATTGTTCCGCCCATCATTGCATACCGCTGCGAAAAATCAACTCTTTTTTTTGTGTTCGCAGTCCCCAAAGGGAAAAATCTTTACTTGCAGACAAAGCATGGCGGATATTTTCGGAGCAAATACCCAGCGGGTGATATTCACTGACAAAGCGGCGGAGATATTTTTGGTTCGCAAAAATCCGCCGCGCCACCCGCTGTGCAGGTTTCCCTTAGGGCTATTGCCCTTACGCGGAATCGCTTCGCTCAAACCGCCATCCCATTAAGAAGCATTACGAGATTCACTGTCAAAGCAGGGGAAATATTTCGCGAATGCGAAATTCCCTGCGCCAAAAGATAAAATCAGTCGCGACGGGAAATCAGGAATTGCAGCACATACCAAAACATCAGGGCAATGGCGGCAAAGAGACCGAGTGCGGCGGCAACATATTGGTCGTTTGAATATTGCCTGATAATGGCGGAAGTCTGATAGAGAACAACAAGGGACGCAAAAATTATCATTGCCGTGGAAAACCAAAGTCCGAGTCCGAAGCCGAAAAGAATTGCACAAATTATAAGACCGAGCGCCAAAAAAGAAACTACAGTGAGAAAACCGCCGAGATAGGAAAAGTCCTTCTTGGAAATGAACGCATACGCGGAAATTCCCGCAGCCATCGTAAAGGTAAGAACAGCCGCCTGCGGAATTGTGTCGGGGGCAATGCGTTCGGCCAACAGCAGAAGCGGCAGGAAAATCACGGCTTCGGCGGCAACGTAAAGATAAAGACCGGCATATTGCTTAGAGAGCGTCTCTCCGGTTATCGCCCAAGAATTGGCAATCCACGAAACACCCATAAACGCAAACATCACAATCAGCCAGTTCGAGCCTCCGACCATCTTTTCGGCAAGGTCTACGGCGGGCTGCCAGGACATCAGCGCAGCCTCCAGACAGACGAACACGGCAAATGCCGCCGCCAAATTCAGATAGCATTTTTTTATAAACACGGCGCGCGAAGATACCGCTTCGGCGCGCGACTGGTAGATATTGTTGGGATTTTTCATGTCGATAAAGATTGGGAATCGACGCGGAAAATAAAAGCAAAAAAAACTGGCAAGCGCCGATTTTTATTATAACGTAAAAAATATGGAAAATGAAAGTCAAAACAACGCGAGATTCGACGGCAGAAAATTCGACGAACTCCGCCCGATTTCCTTTAAAACAGGTATAGCACCCCACGCAACGGGGTCGGTTTTGGTGTCGTTCGGCAATACGCAGGTGATATGCGCGGCGACAATCGAAAGGAAAGTCCCATCTTGGATGCTCGCCCAGAGCGCCGAAAAGGGCTGGCTCAGCGCCGAATATTCAATGCTGCCATACGCAACACTTTCCCGCAAACAGCGCGCAACGTCGGCAAACAAACTCGACGGCAGGTCGGTGGAAATCCAGCGGCTCATCGGGCGCTCGCTGCGAGCCGTCTGCGACCTTTCAAAAATAGCGGGGCACACAATCTGGATTGACTGCGACGTTCTTCAGGCAGACGGCGGCACGCGCACGGCGTCAATTAGCGGCTCTTACGTGGCGGCAAAAATAGCAGTCGCAAAACTTGTCGCCGCGGGCGAAATTTCGGGCGACCCGTTCACGGATTCCGTCGCGGCAGTGAGTGTCGGGCTGCTCGGCGACAGGGCAATTCTCGACCTCCCGTACGTGGAGGACAAAGACGCCGACGTAGACGCAAACGTGGTGATGACGGGCAACGCAAAATTCGTGGAAGTTCAAATGAGCGGCGAAGAGGCGACGTTCGGCGGCGCGCAACTTTCGGAACTTCTCGCGCTCGCCAAAAAAGGCATCGGCGAAATATGCGAAATGCAAACACAGGCAATAGCCGAAGGCTCAAAATGAACAGGACTGAATCCGCCGTAAACTCGTTCAGAAAACCGTACTCGTGCGCCCAGACGGTTCTCGCGGCGTTCTCCGACGGCGCTCCCGACGAAGCGTTAATGCGCGAAATGCTTGCCAACAGCGGCGGGCGCGCTCCGGAAAATATGTGCGGGGCTCTATATGCGGCAGTTTCGCTGCGCCCCGACAAGGCCGAAGAAATCAAAAAACGCTTCGTTGCCGAAGCGGGAAGCACGCGCTGCCAAGATCTCAAACTCGTCCACAAAACACCGTGCGCCCAATGCGTGAGGATTGCGGCGTCTGCGCTGGAACATATTTAGCCGCCGATTTTTACCAAAAAGGGCGAATCCGCGCCGCGCATGTTCGCGCACGGCTCGCTTTTTTTTCGCACGGCGGAATAAGTTGCGGAAAGCTTCGGACATAAAAAAAGGCTTTCGGAATCTTCCGAAAGCCTTTTTTATCATTCGAGTGGTGGGGGTGGGGGTCGAACCCACGAACAGCATAGCTGGACGGATTTACAGTCCGCATCCTTTGGCCTCTTGGATACCCCACCGACTCGAAGATTTAATAAGTACGACACCGTACCACTTTACCCAAAGCGTTCAAGACTTTTTTTTATTTTTTTTCGGAGGGTAAAAAAAAACGCCGACGGCGCATAAAACACGCGCCGCCGACTTCCAACAATATAACCAAACGTTGAACTTGATAAAAAATATTTTTTTGTGTTAGGCATAGGCGTATTTTTGCTCGAGCACGCCCAAGAGCGCCTTGGCTGCAAATTTCGCCGAAACCTGATTTTGCCCCGTAATCAGCGTGCCGTCGTTTACAACGTGCAGGCAAAACGGCGCACTCTTTGAATACTGCCCTCCGCAGCTTTTAATTTCGTCTTCAAGCAGGAACGGAACTACTTTTTTCATTCCGCCTATTTCCTCTTCGGCATTTGAAAAACCCGTGAGCTTTCGTCCCTCCAAAACGGATTTTCCCGACTTTTTGCGCGCAGACAAAAGCGCGGCGACACCGTGGCAAACGGCGCAAACGGGGCGGTTGTCGGCAAAAAACGCCTCGGCAATTTTTTTGTTGTGGATATTTTTGCGCAAGTCCCACATCGGGCCGTGCCCGCCCGGGTAGAAGAGCGCGTCGTATTGCGACGGATCGACGTCGGAGAGCTTTTTCGTCGAGGCAAGCAACTGGCTGTTGAGATTGAACCAGCGCCTGCAACTCGGCGGCGAATAGCCCCTGATAATGCTGGCAGGGTCTACGGGGACGGCGCGGCCGCGCGGCGACGCCACTTCGACATCATAGCCCGCGTCGGTGAAAACAAAATACGCCGACGTAAATTCGCCGAGCCAAATTCCCGTTTGAAGTCCCGTGTCGCCGAGCTTGTTGTGCGATGTGGTGATAATTAAAATCTTTTTCATATCTTTCCGAGTTGTTTATCGGCAGTTTCTTCAGTTTCTGAATTGTTTGTTGCTAAAAATTTGGAAGACTGCCGCCTCCCGCCGAATGACATTTTTTGAATCCGCCGAAAATATCGCAAAAAAATGAAAAAATATATTGACAATGGACGCCTGAAATGGGATAACACACGGCATTAACGATGATTGTTCAGTAGCTCAGCGGTAGAGCAGGTGACTGTTAATCACTTGGTCGTAGGTTCGATCCCTACCTGAACAGCCATTGTAATTGAAAAACGGAACTGACAGGATTTTATTCCACAGTTCCGTTTTTTTTTTGTCCGCATTTTTCTCCGACATTCGGGGTCAACACCAAAGAGAGGGGATTTTAACGAAACTTTGCGATACTCTCAACCTTTTCGCCAACTTCGTATTACTCTATAAAAACCCAACAGCTTAACTGTCTACTTGTTGCGAACGCTCCGCTGTTCCGCCTTGGCGCATTTCGGACACAGACCGTATACCATTAGCGACTGCAGGCGCCCACCAGATAACTCGCGCGGCATATGAAATGCGGAATTTTTTATATTTATTATGCATCCGCACCTTGTGCATACAAAATGCCCATGGGCAAAGTGCGAAAGCTCGTATTTTATTACTCCGGGCACTTCCATTCTTTTAAGGAATCCGATTCGCTCGAAATCGGCGAGAACTCTGTATATGCTTTCCTCCTTTACCGTAGGCAGTTGCGGGCTAACCCGTTGAAAGACCTCGTCAACGCTAAAGTGCACTCCGCCGTGGTAAAATAAATCAAAAACAACCCGTCGAGGAATTGTCTTCTTCAAGTTGTGTTCCATAC
>DAVZIV010000008.1:0-15040 GCA_052273125.1 Candidatus Merdousia sp.
CGTTGTGATACTCACTGTCAAAGCAGGGGAGATATTTCGCGGACGCGAAATCCCCTGCGCCAAAAGAAAAAACTGACAAAGCGGGGGAAATATTTCGCGGACGCGAAATCCCCCGCGCCACAAGAAAAAAACCTCCCAACGTGTGATACTCACTGACAAAGCGGCGCTTATTTTGCGGGAGCAAAATAGCCGCGCCACAAGATAAAAAACTGACAAAGCAGGGAATATTTTTCGGTAGAAAAATCTCTGCGCCAAAAGATGGAAACGTACCTGCGCCCCGTCGAGCGGGGGCGCCAAAAGAAAAAATGCGTACAGTATTCCCAATACTGTACGCAAGTAAATTTTTCAAAATTTTTTAAAATCATTTTATGTATAGTTAGTTGTGAAAAAATTCCACGTTCGGGATTTTTCATTTTTGAAATCTGTTTTTTTGCCTCTGATTTTAACATTCTGATATTCAACAACAAAGTCTTCAAAAATGCGTACAGTATTGGGAATACTAAACTGCCACTCTATTTAATATATTACGGACATATGAAAAAGTCATTCATCTCATTCTCAACACTGGCTCTCTTTGCGGGCGCGGCTATGGCGGCGGAAGAGCCGACATCGAAGATATTGAGCATAGAAAATCGGAATTCGTTTATTGTAAATTCTGACGAGTATGTGCAGGCGACGGGGTATTACTGGAATACTACGGGAGAACAGCACCGTGGTCCGGTTTACAATGTCGGCGAAATGTCCATCAACGGTATTTTCGAGTCTTACGTGCAGGCTTCGGCTCAAGCGCTGTTGGGGGCAAAAAAAGTCTCGGGCGATGGCGAACTTCGCATTCGTTCGGCTTTGTTTGTTGACAACAGCACGGATATGTCGGGGTTTACGGGGAAGGTTAATGGTCAGCATGGTGTTTTGTGGTTCACAAAGCCGCAAAACAATCCGTCGAATATTTCCGAATTTAGTCTTTCGGATTCCTTTTCGCTTCGTTTTACGAGCGGCGACTACACCCTTAACGGGGCGATACAAGGTTCGGGGGCAATCAAGGCTATAAAATATCCAGACAACCAGATAGAGGACGGCGTGTATATAATAAAGGACGCCACCCCCGCAAACGTTACAATCAAGGGCGACATTTCCCAGTTTAACGGCCATTATGTCGCCGATGCCAATTCGAAGATTAAGCTTGAGACAAAACTTGCAGACAGCGTTTTGTTTAAGGGCACGACGGGCGGAACGCTCGAACTCATAGGCGCCGAAGGCGATGCCCGCAAGAGTATTACCGTTGCGTCAAAATCCACTTGGAACAACGTCAAAGAGGGCGACGCATACGTCCCGAGGGAATCAACAACCACTGGCAATGTTTTCATGTATGGCAACAAGGCAATAATCGAGAGCAACTCCAACGACGCAGGAACGCTCGGTGTAAACGGCGGCACTATTTATTTTGGCGGAAATCACGCCTACACACAGGAAAATCGGGTATCCTACACGTTCGACAAAACTACGGTTTTGGGCAATACGGCCGGCAATGTCGTAGTAGGCGGCAAAGGCGCGGGCGCGGTGACGGCGGAAGGCACGAACATCATAATTACCGACAATATCAAGGCTAATTCCATTGTCATAGGCGCGGCCGACGGCGCGACAGTCGAGGGCAATACTTATGTAAAAATGGAATCCGGTGTACTTGACGGTCTTTATGGCGGAATGGGCGGCATCCACAACGGCTCTACAACTATGGACGTTTCCGGAGGTTCGGTCAAACGCCTTTACGGGGGCGATTCCAACGGCGGCACGGTCAACGGCAACATTTATATCCACGTAAAAGACGCCTATGTTGAAGAGCTCTACGGTTCGAACTATCATTATGATTCCTCTATGGAATCCAAATTCGGCGGCGTAAAGGGCAATGTAAGTATTATAGTTGACGGCAACGCGAAAGTCGGACAAATCCGCGGCGGCATAAATACGTCCGCACAGGAAAGCGAAGCCATCGCCAAAGAAAAGATGGTTTTGGACGGCTCTGTTTCCGTGAACGTAAAGGGCAACGCCGTTGTAGGCGACGGCAAGGTTGCGATTTTGGGTGCAGGCGGTTCTTACGGCTCTGTCGGCAAACATACAAACATTAGCATTTCCGAAAACGCCACAGTCAACGGCGATATTTTTGCGGGAGCAAACAGTGTGGGAGACGATACCAGTGCAAATCTTCCCTATGTCGGAACAAACACATGGCTTAAGGTAGACGACAACGCAACGGTAAACGGAAATCTATTCGGTGGAAGCCGCAGAAACGGCGTTGTAAAGAACAATACTAATGTCTCCGTCAACGGCGGCACAGTCAACGGCAACGTTTATGGCGCGGGTCAAGTTGGCTCGGCCGTCGAAGGAATGAGCATCGTATCCATCGGGACAGTTCCGAGCACTAATCCCGAAGTCCCGACCGTTGTAAAGGACGCAATTGTAAAAGGCGATGTTTTTGGCGGCGGCAAAAACGGCGGCGCAGTAAGCAAGCAAACCTACATAAAAATCTACGACGGCGCAACTATTGAAGGCAACGTTTACGGCGGCGGTGACAACGCCAATGTAAATGGCACTTCGCAGTTGGAAATCTACGGCGGCACAATCAACGGCGATATTTACGGCGGCGGCAAAGACGGCGGCACAACCTACAACTCTTCAGTCCGTTTTGTTTCCAACAACGACTTTTCCGGCGTAGTCGATGGCGGCGGCGCAAACGGAGCAACCGTCAAGGGGCAGAGAAGGCTCACCTTTGGCGGCTGGGAGAACGGCGAAAAGTGGGACGGCGACTTCAACGGGAAAATCAAAAACATCAACTCCGTAGTTCTTACGAACGGTTCAAACGTTTCCAACCTCAGATTCGACATGGCCGAACCCATGAGCTTCGGCGGCTTGGGCACGCTTGAAGTCGTCACGAACCTTGTCGGCAGGAATATCGATTCAACGTATCTTGTCAATGTTCTCGGCAGTTCGCCGCTCGACATCACGTTCAGGGATTCGACGTTCTCGGGCAACACAATCAACAACAATTCCTACGGTGTGTTCCTACATTGGGGTGCGGGCAAGATGGCTTTCAACGGCACGACTATCGAAAACAACACGATAACCCGCAGCGACGGCAAAGATATTCAGGGCATTTTGTATTACAACGGTAGCGGCAGTGGCGAAGTCGTAAATACGGTGCTTAAAAACAACACAGTTTCTGCTACGCAGGTAAAATCGTCGGGCGTATTCGCGTATAAACAGAATTTGGACATCAGCGGCTCTCAGTTCATCGGCAACAAGTCGATTGGCTCGAAAGCTGTGAAAGATTTGAAAGATTCCGACGGAAAAGTCATCGGACAGTCCGACCTTTTGACAAGCGGCGCCGTTTATGTCGAAAACCAAAGCGATGTCGTCAAGACCGTAAACATTTCCGATACGCTCTTCTACGGCAATTCAGCCGAAAACACTGCCGATGCCTCCATGGGCAGGGGCGGCGCGCTTGCGGTTGTAAAACGTGCAAAATTCGCGACGAAAGAAACTGTTGATGCCAATGGCAAGACAAAAAAAATTCCCGTTTACGACGACAACGGCAACCTTGTGTTTGAAACAAAGGGCGCGGGCGCAAATGTTGTTCTCAATGATGCAACGTTTACGAACAACTCGGCGGGCATGGGCGGCGCAATTTACGTCGGCGGCGAAACGCTCACGCTCAACGCCACGAAATCGGCTACATTTTCGGGCAACACCGCAAGTAAAGGCGGTTTCCTCTATATGGACAACGGCGAAAAGCACAGCACGGCTTCGGCGAAGGTTGCCTTTAACGTTTCCGACAACGCCACGCTTGCAATCGGCGTAGACGGCGGGAGTTCCGATTCCATCGAAGGCATAGAATCCGCAGTCATAACCAAGCTCGGCGCGGGTTCGCTCAATGTCAGCGGTTCGATGGCCTCCTTCAAGGGCTCGCTCATTGTTTCCGCGGGCGTAATGAACGTAAACAACGGTCTGGGCGCAAGCTCGGTAAGCATTGCAAATAGCGCCACGCTCGGCGTTGCTCTCGGCAACGGCGCATTGGAAAGTTCTTCTATTGTCAACAACGGCACGCTCTCGCTCAAGCGCGGTTCGCTTTCCGACGGCAGCGCATTTACGCTTTCCAACTACTCGGGCGAAGGTTTGGTAAACGCCTATGGCGGCTCGATGAGCGGCAACACCTTCACGGCGGGCAAAAGCGCCGAAGCGGGAGTTTCGGCGAAGGTCGGCAGCGACTTGTTAAACGACGTACAGAGCGTATCGTTCAAACAGGACGGCAAGGAATTGCTGAACCTCGATTTCGACGTATCGAAGATGGGCGACAAGAAGCTTTCGGTAGTTTCCGTTGACGCTGTAGACGCCTCGCAAAAGGGGAATATCGAGGGCGACTTCCTCGGCGGCTACGCGGTGAGCGTGGACAATGCCGACGGCGCGGAATTCGGCGTAGTCTTCAGCGCGTATATCGGCGAGGTAGAAGAGCCTTCCAACATAATTGCCTGGCACAGGGCAAACGGCAGCGACATTTGGCAAAAGCTTGAAACAACCGTTGAATACAAAGGCGGCGTGGCAAGCATAATGGTAAACGGGTTCAGCGCCTACGCGTTCTCGATACCCGAACCCTCGACATACGCAGTTGTACTGGGTATGTTTGCAATGGCTTTGGCGGCATATCGCCGTTCAAAAAAATAGTATAATAATCCTTAGTTTGTGCGCGCCGAAATCGGCAACCCCGATTTCGGCGCTTTCTAAGAAATGGAACAGTTAAAAGGAACAGACGTAGGCGGGCTCGAACTTTTGTGCGACTGGGGCTTCATAGTGCCCGTGGTTGCTGCATTGTGCTTTGTGGTGCTCGGCGGCTTGTTCTGCAAAATCAACTTCATAGACGACGAAGGCAATATGGACGGCTTCATACGCACGGGCGGAGACAAAACCGACGCCGACGATTTTATGCGTTTTAGACGCCGCAGAAAGCACTTCTATTCTTCGCTGATTATCACGGCGATTATCGTAGTCGCTTGCGTGTACATCCTGTTCATTTTAAAAACGTACGGGGGCGAGTAATGGCTGGCGTGGCGTGGTTTTATCTCAAGAAAAGGGGCAATAAATGTGCCCTTTTCTTTTTATAAAAACCACGCCAACCATTGCGCTCTCGGGCATTATTCGGTTGAGGGGCTGTCTGTACTAATTGTACTATCCTGCCGCCCCTCTACACGAATTGACTCGCGGGCTGCGCCCCGTCTCGCCCCTTCGGGTCTTTTGCCTTCGGCAAAATCTCAAACGCGCTTCGCTTGTTTTCTGCCTCGAGCCTCGCGCGTTTTTACAGCTCGCAATGCTGGCTTTAATTTGACAGTTAATTTTGTGAGCCCGCTCGGCGGGTTTTAACTAAAGAGGAGGAGGGCGTCCTGCCCCGTCATCTCGGTCGTTATGCCGAGGTCGGCGGCAGCTTTCGATACTGCGGCGACTTTCGCCTTGAGCATATCGTCGTACGAGGAGACTCCGCGCACGACGGCGAGCGGGTCGCCGAATTTGTCGGCGGCGTCGAGGCTTATGTAGCCGCAGCCGAGCATTCCCTTCGGGGCGGTTATCATCAACATGGAGACGTTGACGGTGGGAATTGTGTATGCTTTGAAAGTTTTTTCGCCGATTTTTATTGTATCCATAATTCCGAACAGTAAAACTTGTTTTAGAAATTTGTGAAATGTTTTTTATGGGAAAAGAAAAATCTGTTGTCGTTTTTGCGGGGCTGCGCGTAAAGGGCGAATTTTGCGAATCCTTTGCGCAGAAGTCGCGCCAAGTTGTTGAAAACACCCGCAAGGAAAGCGGGTGCGTCAGGTACGATTTGCTCAGGGATGTCTATTCGCCCGACACCTTTTATTTCATAGAGGAATACGTAGACGATGCCGCCTTTGCGGCTCACCGCCAAATGCCGTATATGGACGAATTCCGCAAATACCGCGCGGGGGTCGTGGTGGAATATTTGGGAGTTGAAACGCTCGAGCGCGTCGGCGTGCGGTGATTTTTTGCTTGCCAGAAAGCCGCGGATTTCATTGAGTCTAACAAGTCCCTCGGGACGGTCGAGACCCTTTCGAGGCGGCGGGGACGCGCGTTTTTGCGCGGAAATTTTTCAAACATCAAAACAAGGTTAAATAATGAGTAATGACAACAGACCGTCGTATTTGGCAAACGCCAAACCAAACCCGACATCGGCGCGCGCGCCGTGGTTCAAGAATACAGCCCCCGCATACGCGGGCATTTTGCTGTGGTTCGTATTCTGGACAATGGTGAGCTCGGACAATCTCGTAAACGGGCTTGCCGTTCCGATTGCCGCAATAGTAGTGGGCGCGCTTGTCTGCCACTTCTTCTTCTATTTGTCGGCGGGTATGTTCGGAATGAAAACGGGTTTGCCGCTGGCAGTAATTGGCAGCTCCATTTTCGGCGAAAAGGGCGGAATTATAATGCCGGGGTTGCTGATGGGCATTTTGCAGTTCGGCTGGGTAGCGGTCAACTGCATAGGCGCTTCGGCTGTTGCCCCGCACTTCGGTATTCCCGCGTGGGCGTTCATAGTTGTCTGGGGCGGCGCGGCGACGTTTATCGGGCTCAAAGGCATTAAGTACGTCGCGGGTATTTCGACGTATTTGCCGATAATTCCCCTCGCGGTTCTGCTCCTGCTCTTGGGCACGACAATTTCGCATGTCGGCGATTTCGACCCGAAAATTCTCACATCGCTGCCTGCAAAAGCTGCGCCCGAGGCGAGTAATTGCTCCATCTTTATGGCGATTGTCGGCGCGTTTGTGGCGTTCTTTGCAACTGCGGGCGCGGCGGGCGTCGATTTCGGCACGGGTTCGAGAAACGCAAAGGACGTTCAGATGGGCGGCCTTGTCGGCGTTGCGGGAATGATGATTTTCACGGCGGTGATTGCCGTTTTGGCGATTGCCGGCGCGTTCGGAAATCCCGAAGTTGCCAAGCAGATTTTGGCGACAAAAGGCGCTTCTGGCATTACGGCTGTCGGTATTCTCGACGCTCTTTTCGGCGAGCAGACGGGCAAGTGGATATTCGTTGCTCTGGCGTTGGCGGCGTTCCCGTCGGCATGCTTCTCCTCGCTGATTGCGGCAAATTCGTTTAAGACAATGCTGCCGAAAATCAATTCGGGCGTGTCTGTCGCAGTGGGCGGCTTGGCTGCCATTTTGCTTGCGGTATGCCTGCAAAGCCAAGCTAACGCGATTATAAATGTTTTGAACATCATCGGCGTGAGCTTCGGGCCGATTTGCGGCGCAATCTTTATTGAATACATTCTCTGCAAGGGCAACTGGGGCGGTTCGCGCGAGGGTTTCAATCCCGCAGGCTGGCTCGCTTGGGCGATAGGCTTTGCCGTCGGCATTCTGCCCAACTTCGGCGTATGCGAAATCCCGATGACTCCCGTTGTGACGTTCGCAATCGGCGCGGTTGTCTACTTCTTTGCAATGGTCTGCGGACTGAAAACGGATACCGTGAAGTAGAGACAGATTGCTTAAAGGAATCACAAAAAATCCCGCATTCGGAATTTTCCCGATGCGGGTTTTTGCGTCCGTCTGCGCCGTCTTGCACTGGCGGACGGGACGGCGGAAACGCGCCGTGCGGCTTATTTCTTTTTCTCTGGGTTGGTGTTCAATGACTTTACGTTCGCGCCTGCGAGATACACGGGAATTGTGGTAATTTTCAATTCTACTGGCTTGCCGTTTTCAACGCGGGCTTCTTTCGCCGTTTTGCCGCTTATTTTCACAAGCCTGTACTTTTCGCCCTCGAGCTGCAGCTCGATATTTTTGGGCAACCCCGATTCCTTCCAGAGGGCGCACACGGGGTCGCCGTCGGGTGAAATCCAATCGGCGCGGCAGATTCCGCCTTTTTGAGTGTATGTTATTTTGGGATATTTGCCGATGAATTTTGTCAATGTCTGGTAGGCTTTGAACGCGGGCTTTTCCGACATGTCTTTGCGCACAAGCCCGAAAGAACCCTCTATTACGGAAACTTCGCCGTGGGAGCGGAAGTTGTAGTTGAACACCTTTTGCGCTCCGCGCGCGAGGGCGAAAATGTAGCTGCGGGCGAGCATTGCCGCCTGAAATTTCTCCGACATATGTGCGTCGGTCGAGGCGACGCCTATGAACACGCCGCCCGAGGGGAAGCGGTACGCCGCCGCGGGCGCGATTGTTTTACCGTTGATTTCAAGCGTGATTAGCGGGGTGAAAACTGTGCCTTCGGGCGAGTGCTTGGCGTCGTAGTTGAAACAGCGCAAAAAGCGTATGTCGGCTGTTTTTGCGTTTTCAAAAACTTTGAGTTTTTTAGCCTCGCTCACTCGCACGGTCGAGGGCAGTTTGGGGTTGTATAGCCAGTGGGGCGTGAGGTTTGCGCCAATTAAATTCAGCCCCGCCGCGCCGCCGCTTTTGCCCGAAGTGTCGAATACAAACGGGTAGCCGTGGTTTTGAATTATGCTGCCGCCCGACATTGCAAAGTTCGCCAAGTCGCCGATGTATTCGTAGGGGAATTCCTGCGTGGAGGGAAGGACAAGAACGTAGTTTTCGTCGAGCGTTTTTATTTTCGAGTAGGGGATTTTTTTGACTTTTGCGCCGTCGAAAAGGCGTTTTGCCTGCCGCGACGAATCCTCTATCCCGTCCGAAATGGCGGCGACTTTTTTGCCGAACAGCCCGAACTTTTTAGCGGCGGTTTTTATGAGCGCTTCGCCCGACATTTCTTCGGGGGTGGAAACGCCCGTTTCGGTCAGCCATATCGGTTTGCGCCCGCCGAATTTGTCCATTGCCCCCTCGAGCGTGGCGATACATTTTTCAAAGTTTTCCTCGGGCATAGCGGGGGCGGGGTAACTGTGGAAATTCATTATGTCGAAATTGCCGGTCGGGCACTGGGCGAGCGCCGCCTCAACAAAACCTTTGTCCACGCCCGCAAGCCCGCCGAAGAGAATTGCGGCGTCGGGATTTGCCTTTCTTATGGCAAGAGAGGCGTCTTTGAGCGCCCTGCCGTATTCGGCGGCGAAGGCAAGGTCTTTGTCCTTCTTCATATTCGGCTCGTTGACGACCTCCCAATGAGAGATTCTACCCTTGAAATGCTTTACCGTTGCCGTAATATAGTCGAGACAGTCCTGCCTGTCTTTTGCATCTATGTAGAATTGGCTTTTGCCGCGTCTGCATGTGAGAATGCCCAAGACCTTTATGTTGCGCTCCGCCAGCGAATCTACAATTTGGTCGTAGACGGCAAAATTGTATTGCCCGCTTTGTCTTTCAATGAGCGTCCATACGAAGTCGAAGCGCAACCACTGAACGCCCGCTTCGCGCATTTTATCGAAGAGCGGTTCGAGCAAATTGATTTCGCGTTGGGCGAACGGGTGCGAGCACACGCCGAACGGGTTGCCGTCGTCCATTGTTTTGCGGCTCTCCGTCGTGGTCGCGCAGGCTCCGGCTATCGCGGCGGCGGAGAACGCCGCTGTTGCCGCCGCTGCGGGAAACAGTGCCGACAGCGTTTTTTTCAAAATAAATGTCTTTTTTATGTCGGGATGATGTTCCTTTTTTGGGTGATTCATGTCAACAATTTTGCCCCGTCGGCTGCCGATAAATGGCGGTATATGCCGGCAAAAAAAGCGCTCTTGCGGAGCGCCTTTAGTCTTTTGCATTTTGCAAAAAAATTATTTTTTTGCTTTCTTTGCAGCCTTTGCGGGGGCTTTCTTTGCGGCGGGTTTGTCTATGCGAACGCCGACTTTCTGGGCCATCTTGTTGAATTCGGCAAGGAGCTTTTTGGTCATCGGCCCGCATTTGCCTTCGCCGATTGTTCTGCCGTCGAGCTCCACAAGCGGAATGAGCTTTGCCGCAGTGCCCGTGAGGAAGCATTCGTCCGCCGTCCAGACATCGTATCTGGTGAGGGGTTTTTCGACGACTTCAATCTTGAGCTTCTTGGCGCAGTCGATTGCCGCTTCGCGCGTCATGCCGCCGAGCGAGCCGCAGCTGATGGGGGGCGTGATGAGCTTGCCGTTGAAGACAATGAACACGTTGTCGCCGCTGCATTCGGCAACGTAGCCTTCGTTGTTGAGCAGCAGGCATTCCTGAAAGCCCTGATTCTGGGCTTCGATTTTCGCCAAAATGTTGTTGAGGTAGTTGAGGCTCTTGACCATCGGGGGCAATGCCGCGGGGGAGTTTCTGCGCGTGGGAACGGTGATTGCCCTGAGACCATTTTCGTAGAGTTCGGGGGCATAGAGCTGGATTTCGTCTGCGATGACAATCAGCTGCGGGTCGGAGCAGGTCAGCGGGGAAAGCCCGAGCTTGCCCTTGCCGCGCGAGATAATCAGGCGGATATAGCCGTTTGTGAGTTTGTTGACACGGCAGGCGTCGCACACGGCGTCCATAACCTGCTGTTTTGTCCACGGCAGGTCGAGGGCTATTGCCTTTGCCGAGCGGAAGAGTCTGTCCATGTGCATGGGCAGCTTGAATACGTTTTTGTTGTAGAGGCGGATTCCTTCAAAAATACCGTCGCCGTACATGAAGCCGTGGTCGAACACCGACACTTTTGCCTCGTTTTCGTCGTAATATTTTCCGTTGATGTATACTTTCATTTTATTGTCTTTGTTGTGTTTGATGATTAAATCATTTCCACCGAGTCTGCGGTTAGTCAAACAATTTTATTTGCCGATAACCGCATTTTTGTTATCCGCCTTGAAGTCTTTTATGACGACTTTTTCGGGGAATCTGTTGGGCGCGTGGTACGAGATTTTCGTCTTTCCGCAGAGCGTTTTGAAAACCATCGGATGCCCGCCGCCGTCTTCGTTTATGGGCTTGGGCAGGTGAATCCACTTGCCCGAGAGCTTGCCGTTGTCGGAATACGAAAGCCCTATGGAATAGTTGTTTGTTGTTTTGTCTGTGCGGAACGAAGACCAAACCATGTACAGCCTGCCGTCGTCTCCCCTGAAGGGTACGGGGGCGTCGGTAACTATGACTTTGCGCGGGTTGCGCTTGTCGTTCGTCCACGGAGCGTCGCCCGCCTTGAAGAGCAGGAACGGCTTGCCGAGCGCCTTTTTGAGGTCGCGCGAGATTTCCATCGCGTACATTGCGCCGTCGCCTATTTGCACCCATTCGTGCGAGAAGAGCAGGTACATTTTGCCGTCTTCCCCGAAGAGCGTGCCGTCGAGCGACATCATGTTTTCGGGGGTGATGGGCTTGTTTGCGAGCGGCTTGTACGGACCTTGGGGAGTGTCCGATACCAGAACGGAACACCCGCGCAGCTTCAGTTTTTTCGGCGCATCGAGGTAGTTCTTGCCGCCGATTTCCCTGTCGCAGCTGAATGTTGCAATGATGTAGTACTTGCCGTCGATTTTGAACATATCCGGCGCCCAAAAGTCGCGCTTGCCCCAGAAATCGGCGGGGGCTTCAAAGGATTTTCCCGCGAGCCGCCAGCTCTTGAGGTCTTTGCTCTCGTAGCAGTAGAGTGCCTTGCCCGTCTCTATGTCTTCGCGCTTGGAGTTTTTCTTCGTGATTTTCGAGTTCGACTGAATGTAGTACTTTTTTGTCGCTGCGTCTGCAAAGACGGCGGGGTCGCGCATAATGAGGTCGGAAGTCTCGAGGTTGTACGCGCTCTCGGGCACGTCCGCGGCGCACTGCGCCGCGCATTGTCCGCCGCCGTCGGGCTGTTGCGCGGCATTGCACGCGCACAGCAGCATTGCCGCCGCTGCGGTTGCGCAATTCATTATAGCTGTCCCGAATCCGTTTCCCATATCTTTCACTTTCCGTATGAGTCTTTCAATTCGACCGTGCGGTTGAATACGGGGTGTTCGGGCGTCGAGAGTTTTGAATCCGCCATAAAGTACGCCACGCGCTCGAATTGCAGGGGTTCTCCCGCTTTTGCGTTTTTTAGGGACGGCTCTATTAGAATTTCCTTTCTCACGAGCGAATTCGGATTGAGGAAATCCTTGAAGTCTGCTCCTTCGGGCAGGTCGGACATATCCGCTCGCGTAAAGAGCGTGTCGTAGAGCATTGCCGTTGCCTTGAGAGCCTTGTCGGCGCTGACCCAGTGGATTGTTCCCTTTACCTTTCTGCCGTCGGGCGAGTTGCCGCCGCGGCTTGCGGGGTCTATTGTGCAGATTAGCTTTACTATGTTGCCGTCGGCGTCTTTGACTACGGTCTTGCAGCGCATAAAATATGCGTAGCGCAGGCGAACTTCGTTGTCGGGCGTGAGCCTGAAGAATTTTTTGGGCGGGTTTTCCATGAAGTCGGACCGCTCAATGTATATGCGTTTTGTAAACGGCACTTTGCGCGTGCCGGCGGCTTCGTCTTCTGGGTTGTTCACGGCGTCAAGCTCGTCGACACTGCCGTCTTCCCAGTTCTCGATTTCGACTTCGAGCGGGTCGAAAACCGCCATCGCGCGCCTTGCCACCTTGTTCAAATCCTGACGCAGACAGTGTTCAAGCAGCGCCAATTCGGTGAGGCTGTTGAATTTTGTAACGCCGATTGTTTCGCAGAAATCCCTGATTGCCTCGGGCGTGTAGCCGCGGCGGCGCATACCCGCGAGCGTCGGCATGCGCGGATCGTCCCAGCCGTCGACGACTTTTTCGGCGACAAGCTGCTGGAGCTTGCGCTTGCTCATCATCGTGTACGAAAGGTTCAGGCGCGCGAATTCGTACTGGCGCGGGTGCACCTTGAGCTTGTTTACAATGCTTGTATTGTCTATGAACCAGTCGTAGAGGGGGCGGTGCACCTCGAATTCGAGCGTGCAGATTGAATGCGTTATGCCCTCGATTGCGTCGGAGAGGCAGTGGGCGAAGTCGTACATGGGGTAGATGCACCATTTTGTGCCCATTCTGTGGTGCGCCTCTTTTTTGATCCTGTAAATGGCGGGGTCGCGCATATGCAGATTGGGAGAGTCCATATCAATCTTAGCGCGGAGCACGTATTGCCCCTCTTCAAATTCGCCCGCCTTCATTCTGCGGAAGAGGTCGAGGCTCTCGGCAACGGGGCGGTTGCGGTGGGGGCTGGGCTTGCCCGGCTGCCCCGGAACGCCGCGGTATTCCTTGAATTCCTCAGATGAGAGCGTGCATACGTACGCCTTGCCCGCGAGAATGAGCTCTTCGGCGAAGGCGTAGAGCTGGTCGAAATAGTCGGAGGCGTAGTACATTCTGTCTTCCCAGTCGAAGCCCAGCCAGTGGATATCCTCCTTGATTGCCTCCACGAAGCGCGTTTCCTCCTTGTCGGGGTTTGTGTCGTCGAAGCGCAGGTTGCACTTGCCGCCGTTTTCAAGCGCCATTCCGAAGTCGAGGCAGAACGCCTTTGCGTGGCCTATGTGCAGGCAGCCGTTGGGTTCGGGGGGAAAGCGCGTATGCACGTCCTGCGGAGCGAGTCCGTTGGCGATGTCGTTGGCGATTATTTGCCTGATAAAGTGCATTGGTTTTGAGGGGGAATCTTCGCTCATATTAAGTGTAGTTCGGCGGAAAGTATTTTTCGGGGCGGAACAAGTGTCAAGTAAATACGGCGCTTTCGGGCGCGGTTTTTGGGGCGTTTGGGCGAATCTGAAAATGCTTGAAAAGGGCGCGGATTTTGTCGAAATACAAAGGAAGAAAAAGTTGCGCCATTATGACAAAGACAGAAAACAATCTTTCGGCTTCGGCAAAGCCCGTTTATTTCAACCGCGAACTCAGCTGGCTCGCGTTCAACAGGAGGGTGCTCAACCTTTGCTCCAACCCGAATTTTCCGCTTCTTGAAAGGCTGCGCTTTCTTGCCATAGCAAGCAACAATCTCGACGAATTTTTTGAAATCCGCGTTGCGGGGCTCGAGCAGCAGGTCGAGTCGGGCGTGACCGAGGCGGGGTTCGACGGAATGGGCCCGCGCGAGCAGCTTGCAAAAATAGCCTGCATTACGTCGGCGTTCAACGAGGACGAATACAACTGCTGGCAGAATTCCATAATCCCCGAGCTTGCGCGCGAAAAAATCTACTTCAAGACGCCGCAGCAGTGTTCGGCGGCTGAAAAGCGCCTGCTGAAAAAACATTTTGACGAAAGGATTTTTCCCGCGCTTACGCCGATGTCAATAGACCCCGCGCACCCGTTCCCGCGTCTGCGCAACAAGGGGCTTTACGTTCTGCTTTCAATAGCCGATTCCTCCGTGCGCCGCGCCAAGAGCGAAACGGCGGTCATTCCCGTGCCGCCGATTCTTCCGCGCATGATAAAGCTCGATTCCGAAGACGGCGGCAAAGACACGTTCGTTTATTTGAGCGACACCATAAAGTACTACGCGCAGTCGCTGTTTTCGGGCTACACGGTGCGCAACGCCGCAATTTTTAGAATAACGCGCAATTCGGATTTGTACTTCGACGAGGAGGAGACCGAAAACCTTCTCAAGACAATAGAGACGGAGCTTCTCAACCGCCGCAAGGGCGCAGCCGTGCGCTTGGAAATTGAAAGCTGCGTTTCGGACGCGGAGCTTAAAAAACTTGTCGACGCGCTTGATTTGGACGAAAATTTCATCTTCAAAATTTCGGGAAGCCCGCTGAACTTGGCGCGGCTTTCCCATGCCTACGATGTTCTCGACCGCCCCGGGCTCAAGTTCAAGCCCTACAAGCCGCGCGTGCCCAAACTCTTCGCCCAGTCGGAAAACTACTTCGATTTGCTCAAGACGCGCGATATGCTTTTGCACCACCCCTACGACAGTTTTCTGCCCGTGGAGGAATTCATTGCCCGTGCGGCGAAGGACCCCTCTGTTCTTGCAATCAAGCTCACGCTCTACCGCACGAACAAGGGTTCGCCAATAATCAACGCCCTGCGCGAGGCGGCCGAAAACGGCAAGCAGGTCACCGCGCTCGTCGAGCTGAAGGCGCGCTTTGACGAGGAAAACAACATTCAGTGGGCGAGGGCGCTGGAGGAGGCGGGCGCGCACGTGGTCTACGGCATTGTCGGGCTGAAAACGCACTGCAAGGTTTGCATGATTGTCAGAGCCGACGCCGACGGCACTCTGCGCCGCTACGCGCATTTGGGCACGGGCAACTACAATTCGATAAC